>JBOGMA010000361.1:0-3887 GCA_050746465.1 Acidobacteriaceae bacterium | reverse complement strand
CCAGATGAGCGATGCCGAGGCCATCGAAGCCCAACTCGTCGAGAACCTGATTCGCGCGGAGATTCACCCAATGGAAGAAGCGCAGGGTTTCGGCGCCCTGCTCGCGCTGGACGAACCCAGGTACAGCATCGAGCAGATCGCGGCGAAGGTGGGCAAGTCGCCCGCGTTCGTGGCTTCCAGATTGAAACTGACCGATCTGGTTCCCGCCGCCGTCAAGGCCTTCTATGCCGATGTAATCGGCGTAGGCCACGCGCTGCTGCTGGCGAAACTACCCCCAGACCAGCAGCAACAGGCACTCTCGGCATGTTTCAAGGAGGTATTCAACGGCAGCCAGAAGCCCGCGCGGATTCTGCTGCCCGTCCGCAATCTGCAATTCTGGATTGACTCGAATATTTTGCTCGTCTTGAAGGATGCGCCCTTCAATAAGCGCGATGCGCAGCTTGTCCCCGCAGCGGGCAGTTGCGGCGATTGCCCGAAACGGACCGGGCACAACAAGCTGCTGTTTGGCGATGACCTCGGCAAACAGGGTGACCGCTGTACCGACCCCACCTGCTATCAGGCGAAGGTTGCGGCGCACATCGCCGCAACCATCGCCGCCCGACCGGAGATCGTGCAGATCAGCACCGCCTACGGCGCACAGAAGGAAGGCGGCGCCGTTCTGCCACGCAACAAGTACACCGCGATTCGGGACGATAAGCCGAAGTCGAAAGACGATGCCAACCGGCCCGAGTTCAAGGCGTGCAAGTTCACCACCGAGGCCATCATCACGGACGGCAGCGATGTTGGCACGGTACACAAAGTCTGTGCGAACCCGTCCTGCCCCGTCCATCATCCGCAGCGGCAAACCAGCCGCGATGAGAAGTGGCACGCAGAGCAGGAAAAACAACGCAAGGAACAGGCCATCGCCAATGCAACCGGCCTCCACGTCCTCGCCGCTGTGGGTACTGCCGTTCCCGTTCGCCTGATGAAGCGCGACCTGCTTTTCATTCTGGAGAAGCTGACGAGTCTCATCGATGAGAACCGTCTTGCCATGCTGGCGCGGCAGCACGGCATCCGGCAGAAGCGGGATGATGGAGGTGTCGCAAAAACCTTTGCGGCCCTCCTCCGCCGCGCCGACGAGGGAACGCTCTCGCGGCTGTTGGTGGAAACGGCCATCCTGCTGGCGGCGTCTCGGACGAATGTGACGACCGTACTCCGGGATGCCGCCAGCGTCTACAAGGTGGACACCGAGGCCATCACGGCCAAGGTTAAGCAGGAGTTTGCGGCAAAGGAGAAGGCAAAGAAGACTTCTGCGGCGAAACCAGCGAAGAAAGCTGCGGCGGCGTAAGCAGGAACGAATCTTGCAGAGCCTGCCCTTCGGGGCAGGCTTTTTTGTCCATCGAAACCTGACGGTCCGAATATGTAGTGGAGAGAAAGCCTGATTTCGGCGACAGGGTGCCTAAAAAATCCCGCGGAAAAGGGATCTCTTGATTCTGTACTTGTCTGAGCAACTCATTCGCCCGTCTTCCCGCCCTCATTTGCGCTCCCGCAGCAGCGGGAGGCCATCGCTGTCCCGCCCGACGGGCAAGCGCGCGCCGCTCTGCGGCCCGCAAGCGGTAGCCGGAGTTGAAGCCAGGTCGATCCTTCGATCACTCCGTAGCCAGCCTTTACACCGGCAAGCCGCATGAGCGACACTGGCTTGTAATTCATTTGAAATCTTGGCCCGAAGGCTACGCATTAGCCACGATGAAACCCCACGGATGACGACGTAAGAAGCCGCGTTGGCTGCGAGATTCCGTTCAACCGTCACTTCTACGTCTTCAAGCCGCCGCGCCCTCTCGACGTGATCGATGCCGAATTGAAGACCGTGGCCGGCCGCATTATGACCATGCTGGAGGGACTGGCCGAATGAGCAGGAAACTGATCAAAAAGGACTCCGAGTTTTCCGAAGTGCTCGGCATCATCCGTGCTGGCCGCGCCAAGGCGTACAAAGCAGTCAATGTCGCGCTCATTGATACCTACTGGGCTGTTGGCAAGCATCTTTCCAGCAAGGTGGCCGAGGCTGGCTGGGGCAAGAGTGTCGTCAAGGAATTGTCCGAGTGGCTGCTGGCCAAGGCTCCCGACCTGAAAGGATTTTCAGCCTCTAACCTTTGGAGAATGAAGCAGTTCTATGAGACCTACGCCGACTACCCAAAACTCGCATCACTGCTGCGAGTTTTACCGTGGACTCAAAACCTCATGATTTTGGGGCAGAGTAAGCGACCGGAAGAGCGGGAGTTCTACCTCCGCCTGGCAGCCAAGGCAAATTGGAGTTCGCGCGAGCTGGCTCATCAGATTCGCACCGCAGCCTTCGAGCGCACCGTCCTGTCGAACAAGAAACTCGCACCGGCGCTGCGAGATTTGCCGCAGGATTCAACAGACATTTTCAAGGACAGCTACCTGCTCGACTTTCTCGACCTGCCGGAACGCCACAGTGAAGCCGATTTGCAGTCTGGCCTGGTGCGCAATCTGCGCAAGTTCCTATTGGAGCTGGGCGATGGCTTCGCCTTCGTCGGCGAAAAAGTGCGCGTGCAAGTGGGCAATCAGGATTTTGAACTCGATCTGCTTTTCTACCATCGCGATTTGCAGTGCCTGGTCGCTTTCGAACTTAAAACCGGACGCTTTGAACCCGAGCACCTTGGCAAGCTGTCCTTCTATCTGGAGGCGCTTGACCGGGACCGCAAACGCCCGCACGAAAACCCCAGCATCGGCGTACTGCTCTGCCGCACCAAGGACAATGAAGTTGTCGAATACGCCATGAGCCGCCACATTTCGCCGGCGCTTGTTGCTCAATACGAAACGCGGATGATTCCGAAAGCTGTTCTGCAACAGAAGCTTCACGAATGGAGTTTGATGCTGGAAGCCCCCGATGCTCCAGAAGGAGACGAGGCATGAAGCTGCCTGACTGTGTTCGAGAAAACGCTCAGAGACAAGTTCTTTGATGGTATGGACCAGAACCGGGAGATATTCGCTAGTTACATGAACGACAAGGATTTCCAACGTATAGTAACCGATTGGATGTGGAGACAGATTTCTGACGAAGTCCGTGCTCAGCCGCGCCCAAAGGGGAAGAAACTGCACTTCATTGAGCCGACGCTGGTGGAATCGCGTCGCTTGAATGACGAAGTGGGCTACCTGAAGGTAGCGATGTTCCCCGGCATGGTGGGAGTGGTCGTCGCCAATCGCATTTCGGAGGCGGTGGAGAGCCTTGCCAACATCCGCGAGTTGATTATCGACCTTCGCGGAAATACAGGGGGTGGGGTTGGAGCACTGCGCGTGATGAGCCTGCTAACGCCGCACAGGATTCCCGTAGGATTCTCGCTTGATCAACGGCAATACAAGGGCAATGCTGAAGACGACAAGCTGGCCTTCCCACGTTTCTCTCGAATTCCGCAGAACACGAAGTATCTATGGCTACTCGGACTGCGTTTTGCGCCTGCGATGATAGCGAAGAAGCCCATCGTACTGGAGACTGAAGGGTTAGGACCGAAGCCCTTTCATGGCCGCATTGCGCTGCTGGTTGATCGCCACACCGCCAGCGCCGCCGAGATGATCGTCGCTTTTGCGCGAGAGAACAATCTCGCAACCATCATCGGAGAGAAAACAGTGGGGCGGCTTCTTTCCGCTACCTCAGTCAAAGTGGGCAAGGGATTCCGATTGGCGCTTCCCACCGGCGTCTATCGCACGTGGAGCGGATCAGTCTTCGAGGGCAATCCTATCGCGCCAGAATTCGCGTCAGACTTCGATTGGCGGGACCGGCGGGTCTGCGGGAGAGATCGACAGCTCGAATCGGCTGTTGACGCTTTACACAAGAACTGAGATTCCGGCACCTTGCTGATCGTTCCAAACTTGCCGACTTATCATTATTG
>JBOGMA010000360.1:0-5509 GCA_050746465.1 Acidobacteriaceae bacterium | reverse complement strand
AAGACCAGGAACATCGCGAGCTGGCTCGCGAAGCTGCGCGCCAGTCGATCGTGCTCCTGAAAAACGACGGAAATATCCTTCCACTGGACAAGAAGGAGATTGGAAAGCTTGCTGTGATCGGCCCCATGGGCAGCGCGTGTCATTTAGGCGGTTACAGCGGGCGGGCGACATATCTGATCTCCCCAGATGCGGGTATCGCTGCGGCCTTCGGGCTCCCATCGTACTCGGACGTCGTATCGGCCGGTAACTATCTCAGCACCTCTAATTTCCGCGGTCCGATCGTCGCCTTTTCTCAGGACGGGGAACAGTTCCTGACGAATATCCGCACCAAAGATTGGGCGCAGTATGGCCCTCTCGACTTCACCCGCAAGACGTCGATTGAGTTTAACTTTGCCGGCATTCAGGATGGGGATATCCATCTCTATCTCGATAGCCTCAGAGGCGCTCCGGTTTCGATCGTGCATATGCCCGCAACAGGCGGAATGGACATATGGAAAACCGTCAGTGCTCCTTTGCAAGGAATCAGCGGGCAGCACGTTCTTTTCCTCAGATTCAGCTCAAACACGCGGCAGAATTTTCTAAACCTGCGCTCGTTTCGTATGATGCCGGTTGCTTCCCCCACAAAGAACGCTTCTGCTCACATTGTCTATGCTCCCGGCTGCACGATCGACGGGCCCAAGATCGATGCTCTCTTCACTGCCGCCGTGAACGCATCGAAGCAAGCCGAGGCGGCCATTCTGTTTGTGGGCGACAATCGACTTCTGTCCGACGAAGGCCGCGACCGCACATTCCTGCATCTCCCCGGTGTGCAGCATGAATTGATCAAGGCCGTGCTGGACGCCAACCCTCGTACTATAGTCGTCATCAATACAGGCTGTCCGGTCGCGCTTAACTGGGAGAAGGACAACGTGCCGGCGATCCTCTGTTCTTTCTTCGCCGGTGAACAGCAGGGAAACGCGATTTTTGACGTGCTTTTTGGAAACTACAATCCCGGCGGCAAGCTGTGTTCGACGTGGTTCCGCAGCACTGCGCAACTGCCGAATTTCCACGACTATGACATCAAACATGGAAGAACTTACATGTATTTTGAGGGCGACCCGCTATTCCCATTCGGACATGGGCTGAGCTATACGGAATTCGCTTATGAAAATATAAGAACTAACGCTGAGAGGCTTTTGCCAGCCAGGTCTATCGAGGTTTCCTTAGACGTATCCAACACCGGTAAGGTGGCTGGTGATGAGGTCATTCAATTCTATGTTCGTACGGCGGGAAGCCGGGTGCGACCCATGAAACAGCTTGCCGGTTTTCGACGTGTCTCACTCAATCCAGGAGAAAAACAAACTATAACGTTCTCGCTGCCCCATGACCATATCGCGCTTCGATACTGGGACAAGGACAAGAAACAATTTTCCTATGATCCCCGCAAATTGGAAGTGATGATCGGATCTTCAAGCGCCGATATTCGCCTGCAAAGGCAGGTCACTCTCATATGAGAGAGCGAATGCGATGAATTTAGCACCGCATGGAGTGTATCCCGGAAGGGAGACACGCATTTGGCATTCTGCTCTGCGGCAGTTAACTTTGACCCACTTGGGCGGCACTGGTCAGGCTTCGTGGATGGAGCGACGGAAGCGTCTCTGGCTGGCCGGGAGGAAAGGTGGAACTGTTTGAGCAAATACGGCCCAGCGCCGGGGATACCAAGCGAGCGGTTTGTACTCGCTGGGGTGGAGCGCCGCGTCAACCGGTCACTGATCCCGATGATTTCCGCCGCCTGCTACCAAGTGATCTTCATCGCCATCGCTCTGAGAATCACTTCCTTCACCTTCAACGCCCCCTCCACCGCGGCCCCTCCTTGCCGAGATGCAAACCATCCCTGCCGGAACGAATTGCCAGTAGATCGCTTCCATGTCGCACATCCCGTAGCTCACCGGCAAATCCACGCGGCGTTTGCGGTTCGAACAGAGCTAATTGCTGACCCAACTTCGGAATATATCCGAAGAGTGTATTAATAATGGTTTCGGCAAATGCCCCGCCTCCCGTACATTCCCGCATGCAGCCTCCACGTTGTGCGATTCGTACCGGCGCATCATATTCACGCCGTCGCGGTCCATAAAATTCGTGCGCCTGTGCATAGACGCCCTCGTAGATTGCAAGTCTCGTTCTTCTCAAGAAATCGATCGCATCTTCCCAGTACCCGAGAGTGCACATCGCATCGACAGTGACTGCGGGCCATGCATCGTAGGCGCCCATCGGACCATGATCAGGACGATCGGAATTAGCCGACGCCGGATCACGCAAAGATAGCGCGCGCATCCACTTCTCCATCAAGAGTTCGTCCTTCACGAACTCGACCATCTCTTCACGAACGTTGAGAGGCAAATCGCCGGCCATAAATCTACCAACTTCGGCAAAGTCGTAGCAGTGTCTCACCTCGACCCGACTGCCGTCTCGATGCAGGCTTACCCAAACTCCTTTGCCTGGCTCATAGAGAGTCATTACAGCCTTGACCATTTGAACTGCTTCATTGCGAAGTTCGCTCGCTTCCTTTTGGTTTCCTGTTAATTCCATGATGCCGGCACACTCGCGCATCATCCACACGTTTGCCGCATTAAACGACGCTACTTTGTGAATATAAGTGGGGACACACTCCAATAGGTTTGGAGCTTCTCCGTAATCCGCCAGTTTGTCTGAGGGCTCACGTATCAGTTTCTTCCAATCAGTCGCCAATACCTGCAACCGTTCCTTTACAGTCTGATCCGCGATTTTCTCATTCAGGAACTCCTCATCCTGGGTCACCGATAAATAGGACCACGTCAGGCGAAAGATGGAGAGATCATTCGCGGCATAACCCCTCAAATCCCATCCTTTGGGAGTACTGATAGTCTTTGGTGAAGGAGGTCGCTTGGTTGTGAAAACGATAACTGCGCTCTCGTGCGGGTCCTGTTCGAGGAACAGCTTGATTTGCTCTTTCATTTGCTTCGGTTCCAGCATTGCAAACAACGTAGAAAATAGTGAGGTATCCCAATAGTAGACGACGCCTTTCGCTCGTTCTCCGCTTGTAATAAAGGTTCTATCGCTCCAAAGGTTGGTCCGAAGTAAGACCAGGAGGGTTAACACGCTCCGATAATAGATTTCACTAATCGCAGTATCGTTCGTCATTAACACCGGAGCATTGCCGGAAAAAAACGTGTTCCCAGGTGTAAAAGCACTCTTCCAGCGATCCTCCCATGTGTTCTTCGCACGGTCCCACTCTGACTCAAACCATGCTGCGGAGCCCGGATGCGCAGGTTGTATGTCTTCAGCACTAGCCCTCATGTAAAAACGAATTTCACGATGTTGCGCTGGGGAAAGTTTCACCTCCCATTCCACATGCCTGCCATCGGCGCCTTCGATGGGATTATCCGGAAAATGGTAGATCGCGTTCATCGCGAATTCCTGCGATCTGGCCACCAGTTGGACTTTCCCCGTGACTTCTCTGCGAATACCATCTGTTTCGATCTTTACTCGGATGGTCTTGGTCATCGCACTTGTGTTTTTTAGCTTCACTCGCCACAGAATGACCGGGGCCTCCATTACGAGGCGATTCGTCGTCTCAATTTCGATATCAGGGATCCGAGTGCGCCTTACTGATTGGTAGGCGACCCATCTGCAACTGGTGCTGTTATATGCCGTGCCGTCGACAGACATCCGGCATAGTGGCAAGGTGTTGTAAATAAACCAGCGCGGCCCTGAATCGTTGTAAAGTTGCCCACCCGGCAAGAAATTTACGCCTACCAGGTCCGGCGCACAAGCTGCCATCTCATGAAAGTTGTGGAGCGAAGGCATATGCGCCAACTGGCTGCAGTCGAGCCATTCCGTTCCTAGTTCATCGAGCGTCGGAGGGTTCGACACACTCGTGAGGCGGGAGGCGCCAGTCAAACCAAACGAATACTCTGATAGGAATGCCATTGCGACCGCGGAAGCGCTTGTGCAGCAAAACTGACGACGAGTAAACGTTGCTCGGAATGGTGTTTTGTTATGGTTTCTCGACCTATGTTTCATCAGTGGCCTATCCCCTTTTGATTCAGATCAGGCTTCTCGCCCCACTTCAAACACGAATGCCCGTTGTCGCGATACAGTCAAAAAGAAGCTTCAACCGTAGGTACCAATTTTCAATGTGTATCCTGCGAATTGTGGATCCCTTACACGCTTTTTACGTGCAAAGTGATCTTCCAGTCGTGCTGCTGCTGTGGAGCCAGAATGCGTGCTCTTCTCATCTTGATCGCATCCGATAGCGCATCGCAGTCCGCAGTTGCCGGCTCAAGCGCAATGCACTGTTGGCGCGCGGTAAGTTTTGAATCTTCCGGCCATCCACCATAGCAGAGCCACAGCCCCAGATAGGGTATCTGTTTCGGGTCGAATTCCATCCGAAGTGCGATCCCAGCTTGGGGACGCACAATTTCGGCCCAGCCTTCACGTGAAAGGCGCGCAAAAACTTTATCTCCCACATCGGCAGACTGAGATTGCGCAGTACTGATATTGACGGTGATGCCGTCATGTGTGTGGACAATCGGCCAGGTCTGCATCGTGCCGGAAGGGCCAAGCCGCTGATGTTTGGAACTCTCCACGCGAAGGCGGCGAACTTCATCCGGCAGGCGCAACGTGTCCCCCGCATCGACAGAAAAAAGAGGGTGCGCGGACCAGAGATATGGAATAGGTTGACTGCCGATATTCTCTACCGCATAGTGCATCTTGAGCGATGCTTCTGACAGATACAGTGTGCGAGTAAATGCAAATGGAAGGCTGGCTGTTCTGACCACAAGTTTCACATTGGTATCGTCTGCATGCAATACCTGCGAGGGAGATCTCCAGATGTCTCCATGATCGGGAATAGAGACTCCGTCGATTTGACAACCGGCCACGCTTGGCAAACATTCGTCCCATCCCCCAGCATCGCTCTGGGCAAATGACGCGGCAACGCCTTCATGTTCGTTTTGCCGGCGATAGGGTCCCAGCGGCGGCTGCAGCAGCTCAACTCCATTTGCCAGCCACTTCAGTGATCGAATCTTGCCGCCGAATTCCGGCAGGACCTCGCACCTCAATTGTTCGGAAGAGAGAATGATTGGGAACATGGCAGGCTCGCTCATATTTCAGTCTCCATAATCATTTTTCGTGAACTATTATCTGGAGGATTTTGCTTTTGAAAGGCATACATCCATCGAGACTCGATACCTGCGTACGCAAGCCTATGCCGGATCGGGGAAAGTACAAAGGCGGAAGCGTCTGAAGCTGGCTCTCGGCCCACAAACACTCTGGGTCTTGTATGTGTACGTTACCGGCCCAACTGTAGCCGTATCCTCATACGCCTGTCAAGGCAAAAATACCCCGTAAAGAGCGGGCTTTGGAATTCAGGGCTCGGAGCGGTCCAGTTTTAAACGGCAAAGCGCCACAAAGAAGGAAAAGAGGAAATCTTGACATTTCGCGGTGCTGGCGCATACGGTATCCGTGTACGTTAACGAAGATATTTCAG
>JBOGMA010000359.1:0-3204 GCA_050746465.1 Acidobacteriaceae bacterium | reverse complement strand
GCGTAGTCACGGTGAGATCGTGACCGCGAAATGTTTTGGAGTCAACTTCTCTTTGTGGATTCCATGCTTTGCACTGGCTCAGAAAGAGCGAAAGATTTATTGGAAGCCTTTATGAACAACACTCGCGCACTGTTACGATTTCTCGCTTTGCTGTCGCTGATCATGGCTGCGCCTGTGCTGCTTGCGCAAGAAGTATCCGTCCAAGTTCCTGCGGCCACTCCGTTGCCGATCCAACTCGGCAAACACGTTCCCATGAAAAAGGGAGCGCTTTTAGAGTGCCATTTACTCTACCCGGTTTACGCGGACAACCAATTGGTGATTCCGGCTGACAGTATTCTGCGCGGCAGCGTCATCGCGCTCAATCCTAGTCGTAGCCGCCGCATCCATGCGCGGCTCCGGGGCGACTTTACGCCCTTCCATATTCCGGTGGTCCATTTTGATCGCCTGGTGCTTCCAGACGGAACAATAAAACGGATTGTCAGCAACAATGCGACGAATGGTGCGCCGGTCCTCCATCTTTCCACGCCTGCCTACAAAACCCCACATTCATTCCTCTCGCGGCAGATCGCCGCGCTCAAAGCGCAGGCAAAAGATACTATCGGGCTGGTGACCGCTCCCGGTCGCAAAGACCGGCTGGTCCAGTTGCTCTATAAACAGCTTCCCTATCACCCGGAGAGGATCGAAACCGGGACCATGTGGACAGTCACCCTGGCGCAACCGCTCGCTCTAAAACCATATAAGATTTCCCCGAAGGCGAGGAGCAACACCACAGCGGCTCCGCCAGCCTCCGGCACGCCACACCCGGCGTCATCTCCACAGGCAGAAAGTGCTTCCGGTGACAAGTCGGCGTGGCAATTATGCGCTTATCTTGAGCAGACCATCAGTTCGGCCGATGAGAAGAAGGGACATACCTTTGATGCTGTGATCGCCGAACCTGTCTTCAACCCAGACCATACCATCGCGGTTCCAGAAGGATCGGTACTCGTTGGAACCATCACGCAAGTCAAGCCGGCGCGGTCCTTTGGCCGGGCGGGAAAGTTGCGCTTCGATTTTCGTGAGCTGAAGCTGACTGGCGGGTCCTCCCAATATGTCCATGGCACGCTCGCAAGCGCGGATGCCAGCAAATCTCAACAGCTGCAAATCGACTCGGAAGGTGGTGTGAAGCCCAAGCCAAAAAACCGCGTGATCGTCCCGATGGTGCTCACCGTCCTCGCGGGACGCGCTCTCGATAACGATGGAAGCCTGGCGGCCAACGCCGCGGTATCGTCCAACGGCTTCGGGATCATCGGCCGCGTGGTCGGTATCGTGGCCGGCCCCAGAAACTTGGCCGCCGCAATCGGGTTCTACGCGGCTGGACTCTCTTTTTACGAGCGCTGGCTGGTCCACGGGCAAAATGTTGTGTTTGTGAAGAACACCCGCATTCAGGTGACAACAATTCCAAGCCGAACGCCGCTCCCGGCGGTGGGGCTTCAGTCGAATTCTTCGGAGAGGCCCTAAACCATACCATGCGACTATCTTTTCCCGTTACCGGATTCATCCTCTTCGTCATTGCCGCATCGCAAGGCTACGCACAAACCCGCAACCTGCCGCTCAATCCGTCCTTCGCACCGGCGTCAGTCGCTGCCTCACTTCCCGAAGCGCCTTTTCCGCACCAAGGGATAATAATCGGTCGCTCCAGCCTTGGGATGCAGAATCAGCAGAATCCAACACCGCCTCAGAGCAAGGAAAACAACAATGACAGCTCTTCTGCAACCAGCGGTTCGCCGGGCCACATCTTCTGGGTGATACCGGCATACAAGGTGGACTATCAGGGTAGATTCAAGTCTTTGACTCCAAAGGAGAAATTCCAGGAGTGGGCCCAGGGCTCCTACGATCCGCTCGCCTTTGGTGTGTTTGCATTTGAAGCGGGAACACTGGAATATTCCTCCGCGGACGGCTTTTGCGGCTACGGCCACGGCTGGGGTGCATATGGGCAATGTTTCGGCTCGCTGAATCTGGATTCCAACGTTTCCAGTTTCATCGGTGACTACGCCCTGCCGGTGTTCCTGCACCAGGATCCTCGCTACTTTCGCATGGGGAAAGGCTCTTTCGGCAAGCGGGTTTTTTACGCGATTTCCCGTGTCTTCGTGACCTACAACGACTCCGGCCACACGGTTTTTTATTCCTCGGCTCTATCCGGGACCGTCATTGCAGGCGCTCTTTCCAATCTTTACTATCCCCCGCAGGACGTCGGTGTCAGTCCTACTGTAAACCGCATCGCGCTTGACCTCGGGAACACAGCCCTTTACAACGGAGCGGCGGAGTTCTGGCCGGACATCCATCGTGGTATCCGCCATCTATTCTGAAGCCCAATGGTCCAGAATGGACGTTTGTCCGAGACGCATAGGATTGTCAACCTTGAGAACAGAACCGAAAGCAATCATCGCAATCGGAGAGACACTCGCCGAAAGCACTTCCTCGTTGACTACAACCGGTAAAGAACGCCCTCTGGAATGTATCGAGAAGGCTGCATCAGGAAATAGACTATATGGCTGAAATATCGAGCGGTGAAGTCGCTCACAAATTCACGAGCCGAACCCGCTTGAATGCATAATGCACTCTTCATCATTTTCCAAGCACTGGACATAACCATGCGCCAATCGTTCCTCCTTATCGGATTCATTCTCTTCTCTTTTGCCAATTCGCAAACACACGCGCAGAACACCAGCTTGTTCCCCAACCAACGCAATTTACATGGTCCAAGTTGGATCGATGGCAGCTTTGCTTCGGGAAAAACAGTTCAGTATGCAACAAGGGCCGATACACCCGCACCAAGCACAATGCTTATTTGTGGCATCACGCATTTGGGCCGCTGCATCCGGGACTTGGGCGAAGATCAGAAAGGCATTTTTACCAGCCCGTGTCCTCCAATCGAAGATCTCTGCATCCTGCAAGAGGATCGTCGTTTGACATCGCTACATAAGGGGGCACGTCGGCAACCTTCAGAGAGCTTAATTTCGGAGTGTCGGGAATGCCCGTCACCAACGCAAGATCAAGGGCCCCAGCGATGACCTCGCGCGCAAGTTCGTGGGAGTAGTTGCTCCAAACTTTAATCTTTAGGCCTGGAAAGAGCGGCAACCGAATGGATAAGAATGTCGAAACTAGGAACGGATCTATGTAAGGTGATTTCCCAAAATTGAGGATTTCGTCCGAACCGTGCAACGC
>JBOGMA010000358.1:0-4927 GCA_050746465.1 Acidobacteriaceae bacterium | reverse complement strand
TGCCGCCGATCCAGACGGTGTAGTGGGTTGGCTCGACGACTTCTTTGGCTTGAGTGTTGTAGAAGGAAAGGTCGTGGAAGCCGAGATGGAAAGTGACCTGCTTGGATTCGCCGGGATTGAGAGTGATGCGCTCAAATCTGCGCAGACGGCGGACGGGCTGCTCGACGCTGGTTCCTAGATTGCGGATATAGAGTTGCACGACTTCAGTGGCGGCGCGGTTGCCGGTGTTCTTTATGGTGGCGGTGACGGTGATGAGGTTTTTTGCGCTGAGTTGGTCGGCTTCGCTGAGGGGCAATGATGCGCGGGAGACGGCTACGTTGGAGAAGGCGAAGGTGGTGTAGGTGAGGCCGTATCCGAACGGGAAGAGCGGGCTGTTGGGAACGTCGATGTAGCGGGAGAAGAAGCGCGTGGTGGGGCCGGGCGGCTGGCTGAGGTCGATGCCGATGGGCGGCCGGCCGGTGGGGAACTGAGCATAGTAGAGCGGCTCCTGGCCGACGGCGCGGGGGAAGCTCATGGGAAGTTTGCCGCTGGGCGAGACGTCTCCATAGAGCAGGTCGGTGATGGCGTTGCCGGCTTCTACGCCGGGGAACCAGACTTCCATGATGGCGGCGGCGTGCTTTGCGGCCCAGTTGAGAATGAGCGGGCGTCCGGAGAAGACGAGCAGGACGATGGGCTTTCCGGTGGCGGCTACGGCCTGAAGAAGCTGCTCCTGATTGCCAGGCAGATTAAGGTGGGCGCGCGACCCGGCTTCGCCGCTCATGTCTCCTGATTCGCCGAGAGCGAGGACGGCTAAATCCGCGCGACGGGCGGCGTCGACGGCTGCGGCGAAGCCAGATGTTGAATTGCCGAGGACGGTGGTTGCCTTTTCATAGAGGACGATGTCGCCCGTTTGTTTTGCGCGCTGCTCGAGGGCTTGTTTCACGGTGACGACTCCCGCTGCGGTGGAATCGGCGGTGCCCTTGATCATGGCTCCGGAACTGTCTGCGAGCGGGCCGATGAGGGCGATGGTGTGAACGCTGGACGAGAGCGGGAGAACGGGCGCGCCCTGTACGGGCTTGTTCTGAAGGAGGACGAAGGATTCTTCCGCGGCCTGGCGGACGAGCGGGCGATGCGCGGGAACGGGTGCGGTGACTTCAGTTCCGCGGGCGTAGGGGTGGTCAAATAGGCCGAGCGCGAACTTAACGCGGAGGACGCGACGCACGGCTTCATTCACGACGGGCATGGGGACCTGGCCGGAGCGGATGAGGGCGGGAAGTTCGGCGTCGTAGAGGTGGGACATCATGTCGACATCGACACCGGCGAGGATGGCCTTGCGAGCGGCGGTTGCGCCGTCGAGAGCGACGCCGTGGTTGATGAGTTCGCGGATGGCGTCGTAGTCGCTGACGACAAAACCGTCGAAGCCCCACTCGTCGCGGAGAATATTAGTAAGAAGGCAATGGTTGGCGGTGACGGGGACTCCGTTGAGCGCGTTGAAGGAACTCATGACGGTTGCGGCTCCGGCTTCAACCGCGGCGTGGTAGGGCGGGAGATAGACCTGGCGGAGGCGAATCTGAGACATGTCCGTGGTGTTGTATTCGCGACCGGCTTCGGCGGCTCCGTAGGCGGCGAAATGCTTAACGGAGGCGGCGACGCTGTCGGGTTGCGAGAGGTCGCGGTTCTGATAGCCGTGAACGTAGGCGGCGGCCATGGCAGAGCCGAGGTAGGGGTCTTCGCCCGCGCCTTCGCTGGTGCGGCCCCAGCGCGGGTCGCGGGAAATATCGACCATGGGCGAGTAGAACCAGCGGACTCCGGCGGTGGTGGCTTCTTCGGCAGACATGCGGGCCAATTTTGTAACTAACGCTGGATCAAATGTGGCGGCGAGGCCGAGTGGTTCGGGATAAATGGTGCGGAAGCCGTGAATGATGTCTGCGCCGAACATGAGCGGGATGTGAAGGCGACTTTTTTCGACGGCAGCGCGCTGGAAGGCGTTGGTTTGGGCGGCGCCGACGATGTTGAGCATGGAGCCGAGACGTCCGGATGCGGCGAGTTGCATGGCGTCGACGCGATTTTTGGTTTCGGGATTGGCTCCGAAGGCCTGCACTGCTTCGGCGGAGCTGTTGTAACTGTTGTTGTATTGAACGAGCTGGCCGAGCTTTTCTTCCAGCGTCATTTTTGCGAGGAGAGCGTCGACGCGCTTTTCAATGGCAGGCGTGACTAGCTGCGGATTCGAGGGCTTTACGTGGGCGGTGGTCGGGAGCGCGTGCTGATGTGAAGATTGCGCGAGCGCGACGCCGGGCAGGAGAACCCCAATCAGCGTCATTAGCAGAGATCGCCGCAGCGATTTGCGGAGCCGTTTCATGTTCGCGGGAGCTGAATTCCTTAAAAGGGGCAAGAAAGTTTCTCCTGTGTGGAGTTCATGTTCATTTCCTTTTTTCAGTTGGCGAGTCGGGATGCATTCCGATTTTTTCCTGGATGTGGGCGAATTCTGGGTTGGACATGAAGGAATGCCAGATGAGTCCGGTGCGGCCATTTTCAATCATTACGGCCATGGGCGCCTGATTCAGTCCCATGGTGATACCCGAGTACCAGTTCTGCTGCTGATTGAAGGCGTCGCGGAAGCCATAGATGCTCCAGACTTGTGCTCCAAGATCGCGATAGAGATGTTTGATGAGGAGAAGCGATTGCTGGGGTGTATAGGCGTAGGCGCTGACGCCTCCGGTGGGGGCGATGGTTCCATCATCGGTGCGGAAGGGCTTGTATTCGCGATAGCCTTTGGGGCCGTCAACGGCGGTGAGTCCCCAGCAGTCGGCTCCATAGCCTTTCATGTGAAGAGGATTGTGAATGCTGTAGGCCTGGCTGACGAGAGCTTCGTTACGGTTGTTGACGAAGTAGTCGGCGTGCTTGTCGTGCCAGCCGCGCGGGTCGTAGCCCTGGTAGGAGTATTCAGTGAAGAAGAGCGGGCCGGGAGTACCGGGAATGTAGTTCATGTAGACGGGGATTCCGTAGTACGTGTGCTCGACACCATAGGGGTAGCCGGTTCCTGCGCCTGTGAATCCGGTGTAGTAGAGACTGGGCGGGACGGGATGCGTGGGCGAGGCAATAGCTTCGAGGTAGGTGATCATGGTTTCATTCCAGCCCCGCAGGCGGTTGGCGATCTGGAAGCTGTAATCCGGAGACCAGTGCCAGTAGAGGCCCCGCCGGTGCGGAGTTTCGCGGAACCATTCCCAGTCGATGCCTTGCCATAGTTCGGTGATGCGGTCGCGAAGAAGTTTTTCTTTGGCGTTGTTGTGGATGAAATATCCGCGAGCGGTGAGCAAGCCCTGCATAAGGAATGAGGTTTCGACGAGGTCGGCGCCGTCGTCAAAGGGTCCGAAGACGGCCATGACGTGGCCGGTTCTGCCGTTGATGAAGTGCGGCCATGCTCCGTGGAATCGGTCGGCCCTGGCGAGAAAGCCGGTGATCTTGAGGAGGCGGTCGACGATCTGTTCGCGGGGAACAAAGTCACGCTGCGCGGCGACAACCATGGACATGATGCCGAAGCCGCTGGCTCCGACGGCGATCATGTCGTCGTTGCCGGGCTGGGACTCGCGCGCCATACCGGAGTGGGGTTCGTCGGCTTCCCAGTAGTAGCGGAAGGAGGCTTCCTGCACCATCGTAAGGAGCTGGTCGTCGGTCATGGGGTGAGTGGAGGCGGTGAGCGGGGCGGAGAGCGGCGACTCGTGGAGCGATGAGGTGCGGGCGGAAATTTTGTAGGAAGCTGTGGCGTGCGGGTCACCGATGTAGTCGCAAAAGCGGTTGACTCCGTAGCGCTGGACTCCGATGGGCTTGAATGGGCCGCCATGCATGGAGCGGTAGATGACGTACTGCGCGACGGTGGGGTCGGAGGGTGCGGTCCAGGTGAGATCGACATGGCGCTCGTAGCCCTTGGCGGTCAGGAGCCTGGGCGTGGCGGGGGCGTGCCTGGCCTGGGCGGAGGCGTTTTCGATGCGGATGTCGTCGATGTAGAGGGTGTGCGGGACGTTGTCGGCGAGGCCTTGCGAGAGGAGGATTGTGGCCAGGCGATGCGAGTTGAAGGCCAACATGGATTTGGTTTTGAAGGCGGAGAGCGGGATGCGGATGCGCGTCCATTTGCCGGGCTTAAGGTTAGGAGCAAAGGAGCCGATGGAAAGCTGCCCGGTGTAGTTATGCTCGAGGTCGCGGAGGGCGATGCGGGGGAGATCGGCGGCGGCGATGCCTTCCTTGGAGTAGAGCCAGAGGTAGAGGCTGTCTCCGGGGAAGTTCACTTCACGGTTGCGCCAGTTGTAGGTGTTGATGTCGGCCACCCAGCTTCCGTTGGGAGCGGATTGCCATTGGAGATCGAGCGCGTTGGGGCCGCTGATGAATTCAGTGGTTTCGATGGGGAGTTTTTTGTCGATGAGGGCGAGGGTGCTGCCGGCGACTGCCTTGCCTCCGCTGTAGAAGTAATAGCCGGGAGAGAGGCTGTTCTGGAAAAACATTTGTTGCGAAAAATTCTGGTCGGCCCTGACGGTGGCGGGGAGGCAGAGCAGGGCGAGAACCAGAGCTAACGTTTTCGAGCCTTCACGTTTGGTCATAACTCCCCCGGCGAACATTGTTCCACAATCGATTTAGTCCGCGTGCGAGGCGCGGCTGGCGGAGGGCACCTTCATTCGAGGACGGTTTGACGTGACTACGTAGTTCTGGCGAATTGGGTTTTTGTGAGGAGCGCAACCTGCGATGACGTCTGGGAATCCTAAAATCGAGGCCGGAGTTTGATTCCGGAAAGCGCTTGAGCCAGTAAGCTGAGGGATATGTTGTCTCGCTGGCCGGTGATGCGGCAGATTCAGACGGGATCGAACGGCAACGGGGCGGAGTCGTGGAGTGAGCGGACCCGCACGCTGCAACCGAAGACCGCGGGGGCAGAGGTTTCGCGGTCGATTTGCCCTTACTG
>JBOGMA010000357.1:0-12607 GCA_050746465.1 Acidobacteriaceae bacterium | reverse complement strand
CTGGTGGGCGGCGGTGCGGGCCAGGCGGGTCAGCTCTTCGCGGGGCTCAAAGCGCAGACGAACGGCGTTTTCGCGGGCGGCGTCGATGATTTTTTGCAGGCGCTGGTCGTGCCGTTCACGGGCGATGCACAGGTGGTCAAACTTGCGGCTGCCGGAGCGCAGAGCCTCCTCGACCGGGTGCAGGCCGTACAGAATGTCCATTGGGTTAGTTTACCGGGGCGGGGGTCGGGAAGCGGTTTCTTGTGGGATTTCGGGCCCCGAGTCGCTAGGATGGTTCCATGAGTTCCGCGCAGAGGTTGGAAAATCTGGTGGCGAGGAGCGTCTTTCCGGACGAGTTATCCGTCTCTGAAAGCGAGATGAGCACGTCGGCGGTTCGGGTAGCCAACCAGACATTGACGGGCCGGGCACTTGCGAGTCAGCGCGCGGAGAATATGGCTGTGGCGCAGGGGCTGAAGCGCCGCGATGCGGGGCTGGTAGACCGTCTGATCGTGCAGTACCAGCATCGCTTGATGCGCTACCTGCTGTTTCTGACTGGAGATCGCGAGATTGCTGAGGACCTGTTCCAGGAAACGTGGATGAAGGTGCTGACGCGCGGGTCGCAATATAACGGGGCGGCACGATTCGATACCTGGTTGTTCACGGTGGCGCGCAACCTGCTGATTGACCTGCGGCGCAAGCGCTCCATGGTGAGCCTTGAAGACATGTGCGCGGGTGAGGATGAGGAGTACGCGTTCCAGGTTCCGAGCGAGGAGCCGAATCCGTTTGACCACTATAGGAGCCGGGAAGGGGCGCGACGGATAGCGGCGGCGCTCCTGCTGCTGGATCCTTTGCAGCGCGAGGTGCTGGCGCTGCGGTTCCATGAGGAGCTTTCGCTGGAAGAAATTGCAACTGTGACGCGAACGCCGCTCTCGACCGTGAAGTCGCGGCTGTATCGCGGAATGGCGGCGCTGAAGCCGCATGTTGAGAAGGAGACGCCGTGAGCGAGTCACTTGATCAGAAATTGCTGGACGCGCTCGCCGGGCTGGACGCCGAAGCGAACATGGCGGTAGTGCAGCGCACGCGGCGGGCGGTGATGGAAAAGGCGACGCAGATGCGAGAGGCGCGGAGCCGGGTGCGACGCCGGGTCGCGATCGCCGTCACCGGGCTGATCGCGCTGCTGATGTTCCTTACGCCGATGCTGTGGGTGATTGCGGATGAGGCCTTTGGCGGAGAAACTTTGCTGAATGAGTCCGGCCTGACGGCGCTGCTGGTTGCCACGACGGCGTTCAGTATTTTTGGGGCGCTGGCGGCGCAGTGGCGCAACCACGCGCGCCGCGAGAGCGCGTAGGAATTCGACGATGGCTGATCCGTGCCAGGACGAAACACGATTTTCCGATGAACTGCGCCTGATTCCGCGCTGGGCGATGGTGGGCGCGGTCGCAGCCTTCGGCCTGGTTGAATACTACTTCTGGATTGCGCTGCCCCGAATCAGCCATCACCCGAGCCGACTGCCGTTTGCTCTGCATTTCTATCTACTGCTTTCCTGGGGCGCGCTGGCCGCGCTCTCGATGCTCATCCTCGGCTATATCTGGAATGACGCTCCGCGGCGCGGGATGAGCGCGCGGCTGTGGATGATCTGCGTGGTGATTCCCGGCGGTATTGGAGTGGCGCTGTATTTCCTGCTGCGCCAGCCGATTCTGGCTTCGTGCCCGGCTTGCGGTGCGCATATCGAGGGCGATTATCACTATTGTCCCCAGTGCGCGTACCAGGTGGGAGCTTGTTGTGGGAATTGCCATCGCAGCGCGCGGGTTACGGACCTTTATTGTGTGCACTGCGGACATGAGCTGGCGGCGGATCATCCGCCGGCCCGGCTGCATGCTTTCAGCAAATAAATGCTTCGGCCGTTCTAACGGTCAGAGAGTGCGGCTAGAAGCGGGCGCTGTTCTTCGCGGATGTATTCCTGCGCCTGCTGAATGTTGAACCAGCATCCACTATCGATTTCGGGAATTTCGATGCGGCGGCCGGAGCGGGGCGGCCATTCGATTTCGCAGGTGTTGCTGATCAGGCGGTCAGGGTCGCAATCGCCTTCGAAGGCCCAGACCATTACTTGCTTGCCGCTCTTTTGCTGAAAAGAGCCGAGCTCGATGAAGGGGCCGGTTGCGGTGAATCCTGTCTCTTCTTTGAATTCACGACGCGCTGCGTCGAGCGCGTTCTCATTCGCGCTATATTCGCCCTTTGGCACTGTCCACGCGCCTTTATTCTTTTTCGCCCAGAATGGCCCTCCTGGATGGACGAGGAAAACCTCGAGTGCGTCGCCCGAGCGTCGATACATCATGAGTCCTGCGCTCTGTTTTGGCATGGCTCAATGTTACAGGCGAGCTGCATAAACACTCACACTTGAGTTGCGGACGTTTATACTCAGAGCGTGGCCGCATCTGCTGCTATTTCCGCGCTGATTATTGATGACGAGCAGCTTGCTCGCGATGAGCTGAAGTATCTGCTGGATACGACGGGCAGCGTGGATGTGCTGGCGGAGGGTGCGAATGGGATTGAGGCGGTTGAGCTGATTCGCGAGTACCAGCCGGATGTGGTTTTTCTTGACGTGCAGATGCCGGGGCTGGATGGGTTTGCGGTGCTGAAGAAGCTGATTGAGCACCATGATCCGCTGCCGCAGATTATTTTTGCCACGGCGTTCGATCAGTATGCGGTGCGGGCGTTCGACGTGAACGCGATTGATTATCTGCTGAAGCCTTTTGACAAGAATCGCGTGATGCAGGCGCTGGAGCGCGCGCGGGTTCGGCTGCAGGAGATTGCGCAGGCGGAGGGCGAGCGGGTTGGTGGGGTTTCGGCGGGCGAGATGAAGGTGGAGGCGCTGCTGCGGCTGATTGAGCAGCACCAGTCGCCGCGTCCGCAGAGTGCGAAGATTGTGTTGCAGGCGCACAGCCGGCTGCTGCTGGCCGATCAGAAAGATATCTGCTTTGCTGCGATTGACGACGGCGTGATTACGGTGGTGACGCCGACGGTCGAAGGGCAGTCGAAGTGCCGTACGCTGGAGGAACTGCTGGAACTGCTGGACCCGAATATGTTCTGGCGGGCGCACCGGTCGTTTGTGGTGAATATCAACCACATTAAGGAAGTGGTTCCGTGGTTCAAGAGCAGCTATCAACTGCGCATGGCGGATCGGAAGCAGACAGAGATTCCGGTGAGCCGAGCGCAGACGCGGCGGCTGCGGGAGTTGTTCAAGCTGTAATCAGGGCTTGCGGCGGAAGATTACCCATTGGGACATCAACAGCGGACGCCAGAGGCGGTCGATTGCGAACTGGTTTGTTTCCTTGAAGAACGCCAGATGGTCGTGAGGGCTGGTGCGTGGCTGGTTCAGGCGCCACTCTTCTAATTTCTTGAGCAGCTTGTCCGCGGGTGGATAGGGTGAGGTAACGAGCAGCTTGCCTCCCGGTTTGAGCAGGGCGAAGCAGTCGCTCATGCAGTCCACGTGTTCGAGAACTTCAAAGGCTACGATGGCGTCGAATGACTCGGGCGCAAGGCCGAGTGTCCGCCAGTTGCGAATGTCGCCCATGATGGAGGCGGCGGGCGTGGTGTCGATGTCGACAAAGTTGGTGACGCCGCGGCTGGCGAGATAGCGGGAGACCCAACCGTCTCCGCAGCCGATTTCGAGGACTCTGTCGGAGGGGCGGAGAGGATCGAGGAAGTATCGCTGCTTGAGTCGCCGCGAGATGCTGCTGAGGATGGGGACGCGATGCGCTACATTCTTACTGCTCACGGATGTGTGCTCGCTTTCGCCTTCGCTCGGCGGATTGAAAGAGGTAGACGGTGAAGATGGCAAGGAGGGGCTCCAACGGGTGGCGGAAGCGTGAGGCCACACTCACAAAGTAATACGTCAACGGCAGCAGAAGGAAGGCCCAGACGAGGAGCCCGGCGGCGGGAAGTCGCCTTTTGATAAACAGCAGAAGGCCGAGGATGCCGGTGATGCTCCAGAAGCAGTAGTTCAATTCTCTGGCGTATTCGTTGAGCGGATGCCGGCCGAGCGGGTGCGGGACGCTGACCCAATAGAAATAAGCGCGCTTGAGGGAGAGGGCGAGGAATCGGCCGGGGTGGGTGGCGATCCAGTGCTTTGCCTGTGCGCCACGATATTTTGAGTAGGCCAGCTCGCCCATTTGCGCGTAGGGGATAAAGCTGGGGTCGTGCAGTGCGGGCTGGATGGGGGCTCCGAGGGCGATGCCGTTGGCCTGGGAGTTATTCCAGGCCCACAGCTCGACTCCGAGGTTGGTTCGCATGGGTACGAAGGCGTGAAAGACGCGCCAGTTGCGGAGGGTCCAGGGCGTGAGGATGGCGAGGAAGAGGAGTCCTGCGAGGGTGGCGTTCGCGAAGCCTTTTTGCAGCGTGCGTGCGCCGAGGAGAAGCCAGATTCCACAGACGGGCAGGAAGAGCAGCAGCGTGGGGTTTGCGAGGGCGATGAGTCCCCAGAGGAGGGCGAAGAGCAGCCATTGGGGGGTGGTCTGGTGGGATTGCTCGGGGCTGGGTTCGCCGATTCCGCGCATTTTCAGGGTGAGGACGAGGACGGCGGTGAAGAGGAATGCTGTGAGGGCCATGTCCCATACCCAGCGGACGGCGTACTGCATGAAGGCGGGGTAGAGCGCCCATATCCATGCGGACCAGACGGCAACTTTGCGGTTGTAGCAGCGCTGCGCGAGCTTGTAGATGAACGGCGCGGTGGCGGCGGAGAAGATGCTGTTGATGGTGAGGATGATCCACGCGGAGAGCGCGGTGTAGACACCGAAGAGCTTGAAGACCGCGGCCAGCAACAGCGGATAGAGCGGCGGAACCCAGGCGGTGGGGCCGGTGTGTCCGGCAAAGGGGTTGGCAAAACCCTGTCCCGTGGCCAGCGCGCGGGCCACGCGCCCCATCTCCCATCCGAAGGGGAAATGGTCGTGATAGGGGCGCATGTGGTAGGTGTGCGCCAGGGTCATGTAGAGCACGCGCACGGCAAACGCCACCCAGAAGATGAGCCATCCGCTGTGGGCGGCAGTGAAGCGGTTCGCGCTTCGGGTGTTTGCGCTGGTTACGAGTGCCATGAGCCTTCCTCTTATTGTGCATGAGAGGCGGGGCGAATTGCGCCTCGCGCTGCCGATAGAATGAAAGGACGCGCCACTGCGCAGGACGGCTTGGATGGGGCTTTTTGGTAAGAAGCTGAAGCAGGAACACAAGATCATGTTGCAGGCGGAGCGGGCCCAGGGCGCGCTGCTGCCGGAGTATCACCGGGCCACGCCGGAATGCCCGCATCCGGAGCGCTGGAGCATGTATGACTCGATGACGGCTGAGGCCGAGGTGCTGGAGTTTCTGCGGACGTTGGTCACGACGATCAAGCCGGAGCTGATTGTGGAGACGGGCGCATTTCTGGGCGTGAGCACGCTGTGGATGGCTGAAGGACTAAAGCGGAATGGGCGCGGGCGTATTGTGAGCTGCGAGCTTGATCCGGTGGTTTTTGCGAAGGCGAAGGAGAAGATTGCGACGTCGGAGTTCGCGCCGCTCATTGACTTGCGGCAGGAGTCGAGCCTGGAGATGAAGATCGACGGGACGATTGATTTATTTTTCAGCGACAGCGACCCGCCGGTACGCGAGCAGGAGATTCGGCGGTATCTGCCGCAGATTAGTCCTTTTGGGTTGATATTGATGCACGACGCAAGCTCGCATATGAAGACGGTGCGGGAAGCGGCGCTCAGGCTGGAAGACGAAGGGCTGATTTCTATGGTGCTGTTGCCTACTCCGCGCGGGCTTGTGGTGGCTCAGAAGCGGCAGGGGCGGGGCTAGACTAGGAAATCCACTTGAGCAGCCGGATCACTCCCATCTCCGCAGGTTTGGAATGCGCGGAGACGTTGCGGCGGGCGTGAATTTCTTCGCGTCGCGCGGCGTAATACTCATAAGCGCGGATGAGCATTTCTTCATTCGAAAGCGTGGGACGCCAGCCCAGCGTTTCGCGGATTTTGGACGTGTCGAACGCGAAGTCTTCGGCGATCATTCGGTAGTGGTAAGGGCCGAGCGGCGAAACTTTGAGAGCGTGTGCCAGTTTCATCGCGGCGATGGTCGGCGCTTTGGGCAGGGACGCGACGCGTGAGGGGCTGTGGGCGGCGTCGATTACGGCCTGGTATACCTCGCGCAAGGTGCGCACGTTGTCCGAGCCGACGTGGAAGATTCCGGAGCCCTGATATTGCATTGCTAGGATGCAGGCGGTCGCCATGTCCTGCGCGTAGACGAACTGGTAGCGGTTGCCGCCGTCGCCGACTACCCAGATTTTTCTTCCGTCCTGAATGAACTCGAAAAGAATTGCTAGGAGGCCGAGGCGTCCGCTGTCGATGATGGTGGGGCAGCGGAGGATCACGACTTGAAGGCTGTCCGCGTAGTCAGCGAGCAACTGTTCGGCGGTGAGTTTGGAGCGGCCGTAGGTATCCATTGGTGCGGGAGGGTCACTTTCAGTTACGGCATGGCCGAGGTTTGCGGCCCACAGGCAATTCGTTGAGATGAAGACGAGCTTGCGGACACCGGCTTCGTGGGCGGCTTCGGCAAGGTTGCGGGTGCCGTCCACATTTGTGGTCCAAAGGTCTTTTTCGGGGATGGAGCCGTGCGCGAGCAATGCGGCGCAGTGCATCACGGCGGAAATCTTATAGTCGGTGAAAAGCTTAGACAGAACGGCTTTGTCTCGCAGGTCGCCCTGAATGCTGGTGAGGTTGGGGTGGCGATCCGCATCGGGCATCAGATCGAGGTTGACGCAGGAGTGGCCTTCTTCGAGAAGGCGGCGCTTGAGGACACCTCCAAAGAAGCCGGAACCGCCTGTGATGAGGACGTGAGGCATGTGGTCTTCAGGCTAATGGAGCGAGGGGGCTCGTGCAAGAACAGCACGACGAGGCTGTGCCGATTGAAAGAGAAACACGCTGAGGATGACGATGAGCGGTTCAAGAGGATGCCGGAATCGTGCTCCGACGGTGACGAAGTAGTAGGTCAAGGGCAGCAGGAGGAAAGCCCACAAGAATAGCCATGCGGCGGCCTTGCGACGTCGGAGTGCGAGCGCGAGTCCGAGGATTGCCAGAATATTGGGCACGCAGTAGTTGATGTCGCGAACGAAAATGAGGAACTCGTGTTTCGTGGTGGGATGCGGGACCGTGCTCCAGAAGAAGTAAAAGCGCTTGAGGGAGAGCTCAAGAAAGCGGCTGGGGTGCCCGCTGATCCACGCTGCGGCGAGCGCGCCCTGCTGCTTGGCGTAACGCGGTTCGCCGAGCCTTTCGTAACGGCGGACCTCCGCTTCTCCGTTTACGGTTTTTCCCCAGGGCAGGCCCATGGACTCGGGATTATTGCCCTCATGGAGTTCCGCTCCAAAATTGCTGCGGAAGGGAACAATGGCGTGAAAGACGCGATAATTGCGGACCATCCACGGTGAGACGACGGCGATGAAAACCAGGCCGGAAGCGACGGCGCGCAGCCAGACGGTTTTGGTCGGTGAGCCGAGCAGGACCCAGATTCCGCACGCGGGTAGAAAGAGCAGGAGAGTGGAGTTGGAGAGTCCGATAAGCGCCCAGAGCAGGCCGAAGAGGAGCCACTGCTTTGTGGTCTGGCACGGCTGCTCACCGGGCGCATCACCGAAACCGGGGTCTCCGCGAAGGGGTTCATGTACGCGGGGTGGTATGCCGCGCATCTTTACCGCCAGCGCAAGCACGGCGACGAACAGCATGCAGGTCAGCGACATCTCCCATATCTGGCGGACGGCGTACTGCATGGCGGCGGGATAGAGCGCCCAAATCCATGCCGACCAGAGGGCAACTTTGCGTCCGTAGCAGCGGCCGGCGATGTGGTAGATGAAGACGGCGGTGGCTGCCGAGAAAATGCTGTTGACGACGAGCAGCACCCAGGCCGAGAGCGCGGTGTAGATTCCGAAGAGCTTGAATGCGGCGGCTATGAGCAGCGGATAGAGAGGCGGGACCCAGGCGGTGGGACCGGTGTGTCCGTTGAAGGGATCGGCGTAGCCGTATCCGCTGACGAGCGCGCGGGCGACTCGGCCCATTTCGTATCCAAAAGTAAAGTGGTTCTGGACGTTGGGGATTCGGTAGCTGTGCGCGAATGTGATGTAGAGGACGCGCAGGATGAGGCCGGTCCAGAAGATAGCGGTGGTGGTGGAGAAGAGTTCTCTGGCGCGGGAGGACTGCGGAATGGCGCGGAGGGTGTTCAGGCAGGTGGTCCTTCTGGGTATGGAGTTATTGTATCGAGGGGAGAAGCGTTCAGCGATCAGCGATCAGCGGTCAGGATCAAGGCAAAGACAAAGCGAAAGTTGCCTTACAATAACGGAATGCCGTCCCCTGTTGTTCCCGTGTGCGATCCGGTGCCGGAGAGCCTGCTTTGGGCGCATCCGGTGGTGCGGGAGTGGTTTGTGCGACGGTTTTCGACACCGACGGAGCCGCAGGAGTTGGGCTGGCCGCATATTCTCGTCGGAAAGCCCGCGCTGATTTCCGCGCCGACGGGGTCAGGCAAAACGCTGGCGGCTTTTTTGATTGCGATTGACGCGCTGCTGCGGCAGGCCATTGAAGGGCGGCTGGAGGCGATGACGCAGGTGGTCTATGTGTCGCCGCTGAAGGCGCTTTCGAACGACGTGCAGAAGAATCTGGAAACGCCGCTGCGGGAGATTCAGCAGTTGGCGATGGAGCGCGGGTATTTGTGTCCGCCGATTCGCGCCGGGGTGAGGACCGGAGACACGCTGCCGAAAGAGCGTGCGGCGATGCTGAAGTCTCCGCCGCACATTCTGGTGACGACGCCGGAGTCGCTATACATTCTGCTGACGGCGGAGAAAAGTCGGCAGAATTTGCGGCGCGTGCGGACCGTGATTGTAGATGAGATTCATGCGATTGCGGATGACAAGCGCGGATCGCACCTGGCGCTGACGCTGGAGCGGCTGGACGCGCTGGTGAGCGGCGAAAACCGGCTGAACGCGGCGGACCTTATTACCGGGCATGCGGCTCCGCAGCGGATTGGGCTGTCGGCGACGGTGAATCCGATCAGCGCGGTGGCGGAGTTTCTGGGTGGCGAGCACGCGGTGGAAGTGGAGATTGTGCAGGCGGGACAGCGGCGCGATCTGGACCTTGCGATTGAGGTTCCTACAGACGAGCTTGGCGCGGTGGCGACGCAGGCAGTGTGGGAGAGCGTGTATGCGCGACTGGCTGAGCTTGCGCTGCAGCATCGCTCGACGCTGGTGTTTGTGAACACGCGGCGCATGGCGGAGCGGCTGGCTTTTGCGCTGGCCGAGCGGCTGGGTGCGGAGCAGGTGGCGACGCATCATGGGTCGCTGTCACGGAAGCTGCGGCTGGAAGCGGAGCGCCGGCTGAAGGCGGGCGAGATTCGGATGCTGGTGGCGACGGCGTCGCTGGAACTGGGTATCGATATTGGGTTTGTCGATCTGGTTTGCCAGATCAACTCGCCGCGTGCGATTGCGGTGGCGATGCAGCGGGTGGGACGTGCGGGGCACTGGCGTGGTGCTACGCCTAAAGGAAGATTTTTTGTCACGACGCGCGATGACCTGATGGAGAACGCGGCGGCGATTCGCGCGATGCGCGGTGGCGCGCTGGATCGGCTGGAGATTCCGCCGAAGCCGTTTGATGTGCTGATTCAGCAGATTGTGGCAGCGTGCGCGGCGGAGCCGTGGGAAGAGCGACAGTTGTTTGCGGTGTTGCGGCGGGCGCTTCCATATCGCGAGTTGACGTGGGATGAATTTGACGAAGCGCTGTGCCTGCTGACGGAAGGTATTGAGTCGAGCCGGGGCCGGTTTGGCGCGTACATTCTGCGCGACCGCGTGCATGGGCGGATTCAGGCCCGGCGGGGCGCGCGGGTGACGGCGGTGACGAACGGCGGGGCGATTCCTGAGAGCGCACTGATGGCTGTGATTTTGCAGCCGGATGGCGTGCAGATTGCGACGCTGGATGAGGACTTCGCGGTGGACTCGTCGCCGGGCGATGTGATTCTGCTGGGGAATTCGAGCTGGCGGATTCAAAGGATTGAGTCGAGCGGGCGGGTGCTGGTGGAAGATGCGCAAGGGCAGCCGCCGACGCTGCCGTTCTGGGCGGGCGAGGCTCCGCAGCGGACGCGGGAGTTGTCGGAATTTGTGTCGGAGTTGCGGCTGGAGATTGATCGGCGTACACGCGGGGTTGTGCCGGGGCACGTGAGCCAGACGGTTCCGGACATTGCGGAGACGGTTGCGTGGCTGAAGTGCGAGTGCGCGGTGGATGACGCGGGCGCGGAGCAGATGATTGCCTATGTTGTCGAGGGGCGCGCGGTGCTGGGGACGGTGCCATCTGTAACGACGATTGTTGCGGAACGGTTTTTTGATGAGGGCGGAGGGATGCAGTTGATTCTGCATGCTCCGTTTGGCGGGAGGGTGAACAAGGCGTGGGGATTGGCGCTGCGGAAGCGTTTTTGCCGGGGATTCAATTTTGAATTGCAGGCGGCGGCCACGGACAACGGGCTAAATATTTCGCTGGCTGAGCAGCATAGTTTTCCGCTGAGCGATGTGTTTCAGTTCCTGACGACGCAGACGGTAACGGAATTGCTGGAGCAGGCGTCGCTGGCGTCTCCGATTTTCAAGACGCGGTGGCGGTGGGATGCGGGTCGGAGTTTGCAACTGCTGCGGTTTCAAAAAGGAAAGAAGGTTCCGCCGCAGATTCAGCGCACGCGGTCGGATGATTTGCTGGCGAGCGTGTTTCCGCAGGTGGCGGCTTGCCAGGAGAATGTTGAGGGCGATATCCAGATTCCCGACCATCCGCTGGTTCGCGAAGTGATGAAGGATGTGCTCGGCGAGGCCATGGATCTTGAGGGTCTGAAGGCGGTGATTGAGGCCATGCACGACGGGCGCATTCAGTGTCTTGCGGTGGATACGACGACCCCTTCGGCATTTGCGCATGAGATTTTGAACGCGAATCCGTATGCGTATCTGGATGACGCTCCGCTGGAGGAGCGTCGGGCGCGCGCTGTGGCGATGCGCGGGCGGCTTCCAGATGAATTGCTGGGCGAGGCTGGGCGGTTGTCGCCTGACGCGATTGCGGAAGTGCGCGCGCAGATTTGGCCTGATGTTCGCGATGAGCACGAGATGCATGATCTGCTGTGCTCGCTTGTGTTGGTTCCGGCGGAGTTTATTGAGTGGACGGGATGGATGGATGAGCTGGTGAGGCGCGGGCGCGCGGTGGTGGCTTCGTTCGGGGAACGGGCGTATTTTGTGGCGGCGGAGCGCGCGGAGGAGGTTCGGCTGCTCTGGCCGACGGTGGTATTTGCGGCGGATGTTTCGCTGATTCCGGCTCAGTTGCAATTGGCGGAAGATGTTTTGCGGAAGGCTGTGCAGGGTTGGATGGCGGTGCTGGGGCCGGTGACTTCGCGTGAGCTGGCAGCGCGGTTGGGCGTGGAAGCCGGAGAAGTTTGGAAGCAGATGCTTCGTCTCGAGATGGCGGGGACGATCCTGCGCGGAGTGTTTGAGGGCCCGAGCGGGGCGCTGGCGGACGAGGATGTGGAGTGGTGCGAGCGGCGGCTGTTGCAGCGCATTCATAAGGCCACGCTGCACGGGCTGCGGAAGCAAATTGAGCCGGTGACTCCGGCGGAGTACATGCGGTTTGTGCTGGACTGGCAGCACTTGGGGGCGCAGCGGCAGCTTACCGGCGAAGGTGGTTTACTGGAAGCGCTGCGCGGGTTGGAGGGATTCGAGGCTCCGGCGGTGGAGTGGGAGCGATCGGTGTTGCCGCAGCGCGTGGCGAACTATGATTCGCGCTGGCTGGATGCGCTGACGTTGACCGGCGTGATCGGGTGGGGGCGGATTTCGCCGCATCCGGCGTTTGCGGCGGTGGAGAGCGGCGGGCCGAAGCGCATTGTGCCGACGGGCGTGGCTCCGATCACGTTTTTTGTGCGCGAAGAGGCGCTTTGGATGGATTTGTGCCTGGTGCGACGTGAGATTCCAGAGTCCAATTTGACGGCTTCGTTGAGCGAACTGGCGAACCGAGTGCGGTCGTATTTGGGGGAGCGCGGTGCGGTGTTTCCTGGGGATCTTGCGCGGGCGCTTGGCGCCGCGGCAGGCGACGTAAGTCAGGCGTTGTGGGAGTTGGTGGCTGCGGGGCTGGTTACCGCAGATGGGTTCGATGGCCTGCGCGTGCTGGTCGATCCAAAGCGCAAACAGAGATTTGCGCCAGCGCGGGCGAAGCGAACTTCCACGGGACGATGGGGTTTGCTGCGCGCGCCTGATGCTGCGGAACAGAGTGCGGCGTGGCGCGAGACGGCGATTGAATCTGCCTGCGATGTGCTGCTGCGGCGCTATGGCGTTGTGTTTCGTGATGTGCTGGAGCGGGAAACGGCCATGCCGAAGTGGCGGGAGCTGCTGGGAATTTTCCGGCGCATGGAGGCGCGTGGCACGGTGCGTGGGGGAAGATTTGTTTCAGGATTTGGCGGCGAGCAGTTTGCGCTGCCGGAGGCGCTGGAGTCGCTGCGGGCGATGCGCAGGCGGGTAAATGGAACCGATGCGGTTACGTATTCTGCGGCAGACCCGATGAATCTTGTGGGTGTAGTGATTCCTGGCGATCGGGAGGCGGCGATTCCGGGGCGT
>JBOGMA010000356.1:0-3908 GCA_050746465.1 Acidobacteriaceae bacterium | reverse complement strand
CAACAATCAGCGTTTTGGCAAGGCAGACGCGCGTAAGCTCCCGGAGATACCAGATCGAACCAAGGTTCCGGAAGCCCTGAAGAAACAAAAACAACCACCTCATCCGCGCAAAAGACGAGGCGTTGGTCGACTTGCAAATCAAGTCGACTAAGCGTTGTTACTGCGAGTGTATACGCGGGTGGTCTCTATGGCAAGAAGGTTACTGAAGTGATAGCCAATACACCTTCAGTTAACACGTTAGGCGGTGATGGAGGCTTGCGGCTGGCGTTACTTCACAAAAAATTCAGACATGGACGGGGCGCTAGCCGCAGCGGCTGGTGGATTGGAAAGCCCGAGTTGGTCCATGATGGCGCGCAGCATACTTTGGTGCTGGTAGAGCGTGGGAGATTTTTGCTTGTAGCCGGATTTGGCGCCGGGCCCCCAGAAAACGGAAGCGACGTGACCGCCGCCATGCGCCGTATCTTTGAGGGCCCCCTCATCGAAGTCCACGATTAAAACGCCGTTGCCGCCGGGCTGGAAAGTAGGATAGTTGGAAAGCGGCTGGACGACGTTGCTTTGGAGCCAGGAGTCGGCCTGGCTGGCGGTTCCGGTGTGGGCGTCATCGTCGATGTTCGGAATGATGAAGGAGAATTCGGGCAATGAGTTGTTGGCTGCGTCTTTGGCGAACTGGGCAAAGGGCCAGATGCATTGGTTGGCAATCTTCTGGTTATCCGCTATGTCGGAGAGCATTGCGAACGGGTTGTGGCGAATCACATAGAGCCCTGAATTCCCACCGAGATATCCGTTTGTGATGCCTTCCGCATAAATTTTGAATGAGATATGGGCCGCCAGCATGCGTCGGGCGAGGTTGTCGACGTTCCAGACCTTGGTGGAGCTATCGTCGTGCGTGAGAACCTGGCCGGTGGTCAGCATGAAGTAGTTTGGCAACGATGGATGGTCATTGGCGTAGTAGTTTGTGGCCAGAGCGCCGTCTTTGATGAGGTTGTTCAGGTTGGGCCAGTTAGGGCTGCCGACAACGGTGGAATAGCTCTGATTCTCCTCCATCACCATGACGATGTGGCCGCTTCCCGCCGGTGGCGGAGTAGTAGGGCGTGTAGGTGTAGAGTTTGCAGAGTTTGTAGAGGGTGCATTCCCTCCGCATGCGGCAATTGCAAAGCAGAAGATGAGCGCGAGGAAAACGGGTACAGCTTTGGGAACGGATCGGGGGATGCTTCGCATAGACACCTGCATAAAGTAAGGTGCAGGGAATGAGGCAAAAGGTTTGTCGCTGGTGGAGCAGCGCAGCCCGGTGGATTTTTAGTTGATTCTTATTCGATGATCACGTTTCCGGAGCCGGTCTGGATGTGGATGGTGGGACCTCCTCCGTTGACGTCTCCGACGGTGTGTTGAGGGTCGCTGGCGCCGCGAGGGACAATGGGCAGGGTGCTTTGGATGCTGCCGTGGCCGGTAAGGGCGTCGAGGGAGAAGCGGGCCTGGGAACCGACGTTGACCGTAACGGTTCCGGAGTCGAGGGCCAGTTTCCAGTTGGCGCTCGGTTGACCCTGCACGTTCACATCGCCATTGGCGGTTTCGGCGTAGAGGCTGCCGGCGACGTTGGTGAGATCGACGTTCCCGTTTCCGGTGCTGATCTTGATCTGCGTAGCTCCATCCATCATGGCGGTGATATTTCCCGAGCCTGCGGTGAGCGCAACGTTCCCGGTGAGTTCGTTGGCGTCGATGTTGCCGGCATCCACTTTCGCGGAGAGCGGAGCGAAAAGATTGGAGACATTGATTTCGCCGGCGCCGGAGGTGGCCTCAACGGAGGTCCCCCGGGGCGCGGTGATGACGTAGTCGATGCCGATGTTGCTGTAGTGGGTATTCCTGCCGATCTCGATGGTGTTGCCGGCCTGCTTGATGGGCGGATTGCCGGCGACCTGCTCGGCGCGCTCCTCGGCGGAGCCGCTGAAGAGGCTGCTGGACGCGTGAATGTGTCCGACGATGTGAATGGAGTCGTTGGGGCCGGGAGTGATGTGGATGTAGCCGGCGTCGGTGCTGACGTTGATGGTTGCGGGGCCGGTGACGTGGAGGGTCTTGTTGAATGTGGCTTCGGCGGCGAAGAGCGCAGTTGGCGTGAACGCCAGAGCGAGGATGGCGGCGGCGAAGCGAAGATTCATTCGATTCCTCCAAACGGATGCAGTAAACCACGGCATCCATATTCAATTTTATGTTTTTGCCAGTGACCTCATTCGACGCTGCTATTGTGCGGCCAGTTTCTGCTGCTTGAGTCGAAGTTCGAAGGCTTGTTGCGCCTCGTCGACGGTGCGGCGATATCCGGCTGGGTCTATCCATCGTGAATCGCCTTGCGGGCCCGTCTCTTTCAGTTTCTGCTGAAGGTTGAAATAGCCGCCGTGCGCCCCGAGGAACACGTCACAAGGAAGCGATTTAAGCGTAGCGAAAGTGCGCTCGAAATCGCGGGCGATTCCCGGATACGACGCGGGATGGCTGGGAGTTGCAATGAGCCGATAGCTGTCGAGAGCTGCGAATCCGCCGATGATGACGACGTTCAGAATGCGGCCGCGGTCATCTTTTACCTGCATGGTCCATGTGGTGCATCCGCGGGTGTGGCCAGCGGTTTTGTGCGCGGTGAGCGTTACTCCACCCAGCGTGACTTTGCTTCCGTCGTGCAGGATGCGGCTGACGTGGGCAGGCGGGAATTGAGGCAGATGCGCGAAATCGCTGCGTCCACCGGATTCCATAGTCGAGACGTCGGCATCCATAACCATGAGCTTTGCTCCGGTCTGGCGAAGGATAGCTGCATTTCCGGCGGAGTGGTCGAAATGGGCTTGTCCGTTGAGTAGGATCTTTGTGTCGGCCCAGCGAAAGCCGAGGGCCTCGACGCTGGCCCGAATCTGCGGCGGAGAAGTTTGCAGATTTCCATTGATGAGAATGTTGCCCGCCGGCGTGACGATGAGATAGGAGGCGAGATCGCGGCTGCCGACGTAGTAGAGGTTCCCGGCGATGCGGAAGGGCTTCTGTGGGGTCGTCCATTCCAGATTGATCTGCGCATAGAGAGGCGCAAGCGCCAGGAGAATGCAGAGCAATGTTGCAGCGCGGAGAAGTGAGGTTTTAGTGCGGGTCATTCCCTCTGATGATAACTGGATTTCTGGATCGCGAATGACATAGGACTCAGTCGGATGATCCGCGTGGTTCGCGTAATGTGCGGCTGCTTACCGTAACATGATTGCGTGGCCGGATCGGAAGCTATTGCTGGGGAGGCGCCGCGTGGTGGGCGAGTAGGAAACGCCCCGGAGGTCGGCGTTCAAGCCGACAATTGGACGCGGTGGATGATCTCCATAGCGGTGATGACGGCCGCGGTAATGGAACTGGTCGATACGTCGGCGGTCAACGTCAGCCTTCCTTACATCGCGGGCAATCTTTCGGCTTCTGTTGATGAAGCGACGTGGGTGCTGACTTCGTACCTGGTTGCCAACGCGATTATTTTGCCACTCTCGGGTTGGCTCGCGAATTATTTTGGCCGCAAGCGCCTGCTGATGATAAGCATTGTCGGATTTACTGCGGCGAGCGTCCTGTGCGGGCTGGCGCCTTCACTGCCCATGCTGATTTTCTTCCGAGTGCTGCAAGGGGCGTCGGGCGGATCGTTGCAGCCGACGACGCGCGCCATTATGCTGGAAGCCTTTCCCCGCGAGACACGCGGCCAGGCCATGGCGTTCTGGGGCATCGGCATTGTGATGGCGCCGATTCTTGCTCCGGTGCTGGGCGGCTGGCTGACTACGGATTACTCGTGGCGGTGGGTTTTCTTTGTGAATGTGCCAATCAGCCTTGCGAGCCTGTTTCTGGTGTGGACGTATGTGTTCGATCCGTCATATATTCGGCGCGCGTCGACGCGCATTGATTACTGGGGCATGGGG
>JBOGMA010000355.1:0-6603 GCA_050746465.1 Acidobacteriaceae bacterium | reverse complement strand
AATCTGCACCGGTACGGGATGCCCCTTGTAATAGGCTGGCTTGAATCTGTACTGCCGCACTGCTTCTACGGCTTTTTCATCCAGTCCCATGCCCAGCTTGCGTGCCACGTGGATATTCTGCGGCTTTCCATTCTTATCTACGATCAACGCCAGAACGCAGACGCCCTGGTACTTCGCGCGCCGTGCCTTGCTCGAATATTTCGGGTCGACCGAATAGATCAACACCGGAGCCGAGACTCCGTTGCCCACCCTCATTACGCCGGCAGGAACGTTGTTCTGATGGGAGGGCTTCGTCCCCTGGCTCGCACTGCTTGCCGTAGCCGCATCCACGTGCATGCCCAGCGCCAGCGCTGACCCGCAAGTTGCAACGCCGAACGCCGCGCAGGCAATCACAATGGCCGTCCGCCGCATGCCTCCAATCTGGATTCTCTTTTCTGACAGCTTCATAACTCTCCTTTCAAAGGTGTTTGCGTCGAAGATTCCGATGGCATGAGGCGTCCTGACCGGCATCCCCTCCACAAGCAGAGACGCCAGCCGCAAAAGCGATCGCGCATATTGCCTTCGCCCGCTGATTCCCGCCGCAATTTCATCGCAGACGATCTCGCGGCTTTCCGTCACCCGCTCCCGCGTGAACCAAAACAGCGGGTGATAGCTCACCGGCAAAGCAAGCACTTCATAGATCACGTTTTTGAGAAAATCATTGCGCCGGATGTGTGCGAATTCATGTGCGATCACTGCACGAATCTCTGATTCCGGCAGACTGGAAGCCATATCCACCGGCAGCAAAATGAGTTTTCGTGAAAACCCCATCGTGACTGGGCCGGAGATGCGAGACGAAGCTGCGATCGAGGCCCCTTCAATCCCAAACCGCAGGGAGCATTCCGTCAAGCAGTCGGCGGCTCCCCGCGAAAGCATCACCTCTACCGCTTCTGTCCGGATAGTGCGCAATCTCCGCCAACACCAGACAAGTCGCGCCACAAAATAAGCGCACCCTGCGCCATAGGCAATGGCAATCGCCGCTAAGAACCACGTCGGGAGATGACCCGCACTCAATCCCGCATCCGGTCCCCTTGTGACCGTCACATAAGTCCCATTTGCCGGGAGAACACTCCCAGCCACGAGTGTCCGCAGCCATCCCAACGGCAGGGTTGAGCATGCGGGAAGAACGCTCTGCAGCAACAACACGCTCACCCAGACGCGGTGCTCCGCCCTGACGCCGGCTGGCCGTAGTACCCGCGCCGCAACCCATCCGGCGGCAAACAGCAACGGAACCTGCCACAGGGAATTCAGAAGATACGACAAAATCCACGATTCCAGGCTCTTCATCGTTCGCTCTCTTCTTCGCCGTTAAAGCGTTCGGTCCAACTCCGCCAGCTTTTTCCGCATTGATCCGCGGCTCTCCTAATTGGATAGGAGATTAACCCCGGGGAGCGGGCTTGTCAACTAATTGCTTAGGAGTTCTTCGGAGCAATTTTCTCCCGTGCCTTTCCTGAATCAACTACAAACAACCGGCAATCTTGTCTGCAAACTCAGGCGGTGTACTCTGCCTATACGGATGCAGGCCGAATTGACATCACTATTCCAGCGGCTCATAAATGAGCTTCCGCCCGGTACGGCTACGATTGAATTCGCTCCGGCTACTGAACGCCGACCCGCGGCGATATCGCTGCGCCCCGCCAATTCCGCATCTGCCGAATTCTGGGTCGTTTGGGACGATCGCGAAGTCCACGGCGTCGGCTTCGGTTTTCATGAGTGGGAGTTTCCGTACGAGCGGCGTTATCGGAATAGTGAGAAGGATGTCCTCACCGAGATTGAAGAGATGGCACGCGCCGTTGTTGCAGGGAACTGTGAGCAAGAGCGGCGCAGGTTCTCAATGATCGGCAGAATCGAGGTCGGAGAGTACACCTACGCTGTCAAGGACGTGCCCAAATTCCTCAGGCCGCCATTCGGAACTCGTAGGCACGCTCCCTACTCGCCCAAGAGCCGATAATCGCGGTAACCGGCCCTTACTTCGCCTGAACCGTCACGGCCGACCCGCTGTACTCAATGGTGCGATCCGGGTTGGCCGTGATCGCACTGCCGGATCCATGATTTTCGCCCACAAAGACAATGTTGAACGTGCGCTGGGCCGGCATCCCCGGATAGCTCCCCTCGCGAGCGCCAATCGTCAGCGTCTGTGCCGCGTCATCCCACTCCATCGGAATAACCGCCCGCGCGCCCTTCTCATAGCTGTACGTGTCGCCTTGGTCCTCATACATCGTGAAGTGACCATCCGCCCCGCGATACACCCGCAGATCAATCGCCGCATCCGGCTTCTGCCTCGCCCACTCCACCTCCGGTCCCATCGGCACAATCGATCCCGCCCGCACATACAGCGGAATCCGGTCCAGCGGCGCCGCCGCCTGCACCCGCTCGTCACCGTTCAGAGTCTTCCCCGTCCAGAAGTCGTACCACCGCGCCGCCGGGGGCAAGTACACTTCCCGCGAAGTCGCCCCTTCCTGCGTCACCGGACTTACCAGAATCGCCGGCCCGAACATATACTCATCGCCGATATTCCAAACCTTCGGGTCCGTCCGCCAATCCATCACCAGCGGCCGCATAATCGTCGAGTCCTTCGCCGTCACCTGCCACGCCAGCGAGTAGATATAAGGCATCAGCCGATACCGCAGCTTGTCATAGCTCACCAGAATCGGCTCGACCGGCCCGTAGCTGAAGACTTCGTTTGTGTCATTGGCGCGATGCCCATGCGTCCGGAAGATCGGGCAGAACACTCCAAACTCATACCACCGCGTGTACAGCTTCTGGTAAGCCGGATCATGCGTATCCCGCGCATACGGAGGCCCATATCCCGCAATGTCCGTCGTCCAGTAAGGCATGCCCGACAACGCAAAATTCAGCCCCGCCGGAACCTGCCTTGCGAACGCCTGCCAGGTGCTGTAAACATCGCCCGACCACGTCGTCGCCCCATACCTCTGATCGCCCGCAAACCCGGACCGCGTCAGGATAAACACCCGCTTCTGGTCCGTGGTCGCCCGCCAGTGCGTGTAGATGTTCCCCGTGTGCATCAGCGGAAACACGTTCGTATACAGCGCGCCGTTCCCAATCGCGAGCTGCTTGTTATAAAGCTCGGCATCGCTCTCGCCGCCGTGCTTGTACGCAACCTCCGGCTCCGAGCTATCCAGCCAGAACCCGTCCCACCCCTGCGCAAACAGCTTGCCCACCAGGTTATTCCAATAGAAATCCCCCGCCTTGGGATTCGTCGCATCATACGTCGTCGTCCCCGGAACCATGTACCCCAGCGCCTTCATCTTCTGGTAGTTCTTCGAGAGCGGATCAAACGTCGCCCACACCGAAATCATCGCGTGCACATGCTCGCCGTGCAGCTTCTTCAGTGTCGCCGGAACATCCGGATACGCATCCGCCCGAAACTCCGGATCTCCCTGATGCACCCACCAGAACCAGTCCTGCACAATGTTGTCCAGCGGAACATGCGCCGCCCTGTACTCCGCCGCAATGTTCAGCAACTCCGCGCTGCTCCGATACCGGTCCTTCGATTGCCAGAACCCATAAGCCCATTCGCCAAACAGCGGAGCATGCCCCGTCATCTCGCGATACTGATGAATGATCTGGTCAAAGCTCGGCCCATAGAGAAAGTAGTAATCAATCGCATGGGCCGCCCGCGCGCGAAACCGCATCTCCGACGGAAACCGGTTGTCGAAATACGAATACGCCGCCGTGTTCCAGAAAATCCCATACCCATTTGTCGAAAGCATCAGCGGAACCGTCACGCTCGTATTCGCCTGCGCCAGTTCCAGCACCGTCCCGCGGTAATTGAACACCCCATTCTGGTGCTGCCCCAGCCCATACACCGCCTCCCGCACCTGCGGATAGAACTGGTCCTCCACGCTCCAAAGCTGCTCCCCGTTCACCGTCGTCTTCGCGTACCGCCGCGGAGCATCCTGAAACTCCTGCAGCAGCCGATGCCCCTGCTCGTCCTCAAACTGCAGATTCCCCCACGCCAGCGCAATCTTCACCTTCAGCGCGCCCGTGTCCACCGTCGCCACCGCGGGATTCCACAGCTTGTCATTTTCCGATTGCGGTTTCGTCGGCGCAGGCGGCATCGTCAGCGTAAACTTCTGCGGCGCGCATCGCTCCACCAGCCACGGCTGCTTGGGAGTCGCATCCTTCGCCACTCCATCCGGGCTCGCCACCACATGCACCCGATCCGGCCCGCACACCGTAATCCGCAGCGTGTCAGTAGCCGTCTTCACGGTAACGCCGCCATTCTCCTGCGTAATCCGAACCTGCGCCCCAGCCGTACCGCAAAAAAACACCCCGGCCAACGCAGCCGGGAAAAATGCCCGCTTCAAATTCATCGCTTCCCTCGTTATAAAACGGTTTACCGCAACATCATACCGGAGGATGCGAACCACTCTCGCGCGCATGATCCAACTTTTAATTTGAATGGCCCCATCAGGTGCTTCTGCTTGGTTGGGGAGAATCGCGGAGGAAGTGAAAGAGATCCCGGATTCACTAATCCGGGTGCCCGACGTCTCGATTTTGAGACGTGGGTTCATCGTCTGACCCGTCGAACACTCGACCGCTTTTTACTGGCCGCTGGTCACTGAGCCCTGAGCCCTGAGCCCTAAGCCCTAAGCCCTAAGCCCTGAGCCCTGAGCCCTGAGCCCTGAGCCCTGAAAAACCCTAAGCCGCTTCCAACAGCTTCAGTCCCTGCAGCTCCGCGCAAAGCTCCCGCAAATCAGCCTCCAGCCTCGCCCCATCCACCGCATACTCCCCGCGCATCACCGTAAGCGCCTGCTGAAAGTCGCTGCCTTCGCCAATCAGTGCCCAGAACCGTCCCCCCACCGCGTTCAGCGAGTGGTACGTCGAGGTTTCAAGGTTCAGCAGAATCGTCTCTGTGCCTACAGTGCGCGAAAGCACCGTCTTCGGCACAACAAACTTCTCAAAATGGGAGGAGGCGGCCATCACCGTATTTTATCGGCGGCCATCGCATTCAGCATAGTTTTCCGCACTTCAGGCAGCCGCCCATAATCGCGCTCATAGCGAAGTGTCCAGAACCGCACCGAATCCGTAAGGCTGGTCAGCACCTCAAATTCCCGGCGATTCACTCCCGCATCCTCCGGATCAATGCGAAACACCGCCCCAACCAGCGCCACAAACGCATCGTTCACCGAGAGCGGCTCAATCTGCGAAGGCCCAACATGCGCCGGATGAATTTCGTCCGGCTCCGTCGCTTGCGGAAGCACAAAGCACCCCGCCAGCGGCGCTCCTTCTGAAGCAAATCGAAAATCCACTTCTCTGCCCGTGCGCTTCTTCGACGAGTAGCCCGCAAACTCCCGCAACTCCGAGTCTTGAATCCCGAGCGCCCGCACGCTATCCGGCCACAGCCGCACCGATTGGTAACTCGGCTGAGCCAGCCACTGCCCCGCGCCTTCATCCCAGCGCACCACCAGGCAATCATCGGTCAGCAGCGGATACCCTTCCGCGGCAAACGAAGCAGCCAGCGTCGACTTCCCCTGCCCGCTCTGCCCCAGCACCGCCAGCACCCGGTCGCCCACCAGCACCGCGCTCGCATGGAACACCACAAACCCCGGCGTCAGCGAAAGTAGTCGCGGAATCGCATGATCCAGAATCAGGTGCGCAATCGAAGCCCCATCCACGCCCGCAACCGGAGCACAGTCAATCCGCATCCGGCTCGGCTGAATATAAAAACTGCATCCTTCCGGAAATCGGATGATATAGTCAGCCCCCGCTTTCCATGAGGCAAACCACACAGCGCCATCTTCAAAGCGGTCCTCCATCAAGGGCGCGCCTTGGGGGTTAAGCCAATCCGCCTCTACAGAGCGGCAAATCTGAATGCATCGACCGGCGTCATCCGCCGCAGCCTCAAGCTCACCCAGATCAAAATCACTGAGCAGCCGATGATGCCATAACTGATATCGATAGGCTGTGCGATGCGAAGAGCAGATCAAGACCGTACCTGTGCTCCCAGCAAATACGAGAAAGTTTCCTGTAGCCGTCCGCGATGAAAGTCGCGGCGCTCGGATCTGCCACAGGCATGACCATCGATGACAAACCGCATCGAAAAAGCTTCAGAAACACTGCGGCGGGCTATAACTAACTTACACGCCCGCCACACATCGATGAATTTTTGGCAGACTTTAATTGTCGCAGTAGTTTCCAACAGGGGAGCATATTGAAGAGTACTGCAACCGAAGTAAACCTTCCAATCGACTAAACCCCACCCCTTTTAGTGTTGGCACTTTGGCCGTGATCGGCCTTCGTCCCGCCAACTCCATGGGTAAGCTTCGCAACAGAGCCGAAGGTAATTACGCCAGGCTTCTCATATGGCTTCTGTCGAGCCGGGCCCTGCTTTTCTTTTGAATATGAGACCAGATTCATGTGTGCTCCTTGCAGACTGAGTTGCCTCTAATCTTACCAATTTCCCCTAGCGACATGTCAATATAAAAAAATTGAGACAAGTGTCCGATTTTACGGCAGTTATCTCTCTGCTCCTGTCCCAACTACTCGGGATCGGCTTGCCTCTGCCTCCATCGCCTGCTCAAACCACAAGTCAGTGGA
>JBOGMA010000354.1:0-3631 GCA_050746465.1 Acidobacteriaceae bacterium | reverse complement strand
GCGCTTAACTCGCGTCCCCGAAAGACGCTCGGCTGGAAAACCCCAACCGAGGTCCTTGATGCGTTCCTATACTCACTACAGCAAACAGGTGTTGCATCGACCCCTTGAGCTCGCCCTGCACCCCGCGGTCGGAGTGATGGACGAGCCCGGCCAGGCGTCGTCCTCGGCGAGCCCAGATGGCCATCTCCAGCGCGTCAAGGGCGAGGTCGGCATGCAAGGACCGGGACGATTGCCAGCCCACCACGAAGCGGGAGAAGACATCGACAACGAAGGCCACGTAGACCCAGCCCGAATGGGTCTTTACGTAGGTGAGGTCCGCCACCCACAAGCGATTCGGCGCGGGAGCCAGAAAGCGGCGCTGCACCAGGTCGGTTGGGCGCTGGCTCACTTCGTCCGGCCACGTTGTCCGCACCTTCTTGCCACGCACTACGCCACGCAGGCCCAGCTCCCGCATGAGGCGTTCGATGGTGCAGCGTGCGACAGGTCGGCCTTCGCGCTTCAGCTGCGCCCAGACCTTGTCAGCTCCGTACACCCGACGATGTTCTTCCCAGACACGACGAATCTCGGGCTTCAGCGCCTCGTCTCGCCTTTTGCGTTCTGCCGGCGGCCGGGCGGTGGTGGCGTAGTAAGTGGCAGGAGCAAACGGCAACACCTTGCAGATTGGCTCGACTCCCCAGCGGCGCTTATTGGCCGTGATGAAGCTCACAGCCGTGGAAGTCGCGGGTCGAGCTCCCGCGCGAAGAAAACCGAGGCGGCCTTGAGAATCTCGTTGGCCCGGCGCAGCTCCCGAACCTCGCGTTCCAACTCCCGGAGCCGTTCACGCTCACTGGTCGTCACCCCGGGTCGTCTCCCCGTGTCCACCTGCTGACGCCGGAGCCATTTCCGCAGTGTCTCCGGCGTCATGCCCAGCTTCCCGGCTACTGAGGCGATGGCCGCCCATTCGGTGGCGTGCTCATGGCCGTGTTCGACCACCATCCGTACGGCCCGCTCCCGCATCTCTTGTGGGTACCTGTGTCCTGTTTGCATCACTCCATCCTCTCAAGCTTTGGAGTCTCTACATTTCCCGGGGCGGTTCATAGCGTATGTGAACCAGGGCGATTGGATGGCGCGGCGACTCCTTAGACTGATCGCCGTTCTTGACGACGAGGGTGCCATTACAGACTTGGTAGCCGACGCTGCCAGGGATTTTGAAAACCAAAACAAGAGGTTGCTCAAGAAGGGGAATCCGCCGTTACCTGACTCCCAGCTTGCTGAGGTAGCGCGTGTGCTTTCAGTAACCCCAATGCGCCTCGGCGTGCTCGACGCCGCCGACAACTGGGTCGTGGAAAGCATGAAGGACGTTGCACGAATGCCATCCGATAGCGAATGGGATCGGCTACAGCAAAGCCCGTTGGACGGTCAGATCGGAATGAGCTTCGCTTTGCAGTGGCGGTACAACTTTGGCCGAGTCTTTGGTGCCGTGGAGGAGGGAGCCGCTGTTCCGGAGGCAGAGGTCCCGTAACCCGCAACACCTGCTTGCTCTATTTGACCACTTAATTGACCACAATTGGGACGAAAACGGACGAATTTCGGAGAACAACGACGGACGCCGATAAGTACGATGGCCGGCCGATTTCGGCCAATTTTGAGCTCATCAGCGGCCATTTACATACGAGCGTGGACCTTAGCGGGCAACCGTCAAAAATGGCTAGATTCAAACTTAAAATCCGCTGATCGCAAGTCGTGGGGGTTCGAGTCCCCCTCCCGGACCCAATTTTGAGCTCAAAACGCTGCTCGGTGGCAGTGACCGTAAACGAGGAAGCAGTACTGTTGATCAACTACCGAAACGGACGGTGGTGAACGGGTGCGCATGATGACCGGCCAGGATGTGCACGGTCAGGAAGAGGCGGGAGAACGGCCACGATGGGCAGCCGATGATGCCGAGGACCTTGGCTGATGGCCGACCTGCTCAGCGTGTCGTTGCACTGACGTTCGGTCTGCTCGCCTGGCGCGTCGTAGCCGCGACGTGCGGCCGCGCGCCTGGTGACCGGTAGGCGTGGATGATCACGCTAGGCTTGGGCCGTCTATGGCGGAGCACCCACAGGAACGCCTTTCACAACCAGGAGATGAACAATGTCCGCAACGCTGAAGCTGACCCACAAAGCAATCGGAGTCGAGGTTCGCCGTGGCGCGTACGACATCGTGGTTGACGGTCAGCCTGTCGGATCAGTCGAAATGAACGACACGTTTGAGACGTCAATCGAACCTGGGCGTCACACCGTGCAAGTCCGCAACGGCCGAAACTCGAGCCGAACGAAGATCTTCGATGCAGCCGACGGTGAGCTCGTCGCCTTCCGATGCACCGGAAAGAGCATCCTGCCGATCTTTCTCCTGTCCTTCGTCGTGCCCAGCCTGGCACTCTCGCTTCCCCGAGAGTAGGCGTGCTTAAGCGATGCCAGGCATGCTGCTGTCCATCGAGCCGGACGGCTCGGTGTCTATCTACCGGGCAGATCAGCAACCGGGCCGCTGCAGGGATCGCCGGCGGCGGGCCGCCTCGCTGTCGATCTAGCCGAGCACGGTATCTATGAGCTGGCTGACCTTGTCGGGTGGGAATGCGCTCGGCGTCATGAGCCGGTGGAAGAAGAGCGCGCCAAGCAGGGCCAGCGCAGTGAGCTCCGGGTCGATGGGCGCGGGAAAATCTCCGGTTGCACGGCCCTCCGTGAGTAGGTCGACCAGCGGCTGGCGGGCGGCGGCCTGAAATTCGTGGTGAAACCGGCGCAATCGCTCGTCACGCTCCGCGGCCTCGATCATCGCCGGCAGGCAGGCGGAGAAGAGCGAGTCGCTGAGGATGTGAGCGACGTGGCGGAGGATGCGCTCGAGGCGTTCGCGAGGTGACCCAGTGCTGATGTCGGGAGCCTCGGAGTCATGGAGGGTGGCCAGGGCATCCTCAATGAGCGCGAGCTTATCCCGCCAGTGCCGGTAAATGGTCGATTTGCCGACCCCGGCCCGCGCGGCCACGGACTCGACGGCGAAAGCCCCGTAGCCGGCGGCAGCAAGCTCCCGCAGCGTCGCTTCGAGGATCACCTGGCGCGACCGAGTGATCCTCGGATCGATGTCGCGCTGCGCAGGCGGGGGCGCCTCAGCGGTTGGCGTTCGAGGTGTTCCCGGAACCTGGCGCACGGTACTCCGACGTGTTCGGCTGGAACAGCTCGACAAGATTGCCGGAGGGATCCGCTACCAGGATCTGCTTGCCACCAACACCTTGCATGACTTGGTTCCGGAAGCTCGCCCCCGCCGCGCTGAGCCTCGAGACCTGCGCGTCCAGATCATCGACCACCAGGTGGATACGGTTCCAGCCGCCCGGCGCTTGCTGTTCACCAGAGGGCATGGCGGCACCGCCGCCCGGCCCGCGCTGAGCCTCCGTCAGGTACAGGTGCAGATCACCGAGCGACACCTCCGCGAACGGTGGGGCAGGGTGCATTTCAAGCTGAAAGCCAAGCAGCTTGGTGTAGAAGACAATCGAATCGGAAACGTTCGTCACGATGTAACGTACGTAAGCGGCCATGCCAGCTCCTTCGCATTATGATACGGTCCCGTATGGGAGCGATATGTAACCGTATCATAAGGTCGCTGCTGCGTAGCGATGCGACAG
>JBOGMA010000353.1:0-3100 GCA_050746465.1 Acidobacteriaceae bacterium | reverse complement strand
TCAAAAGATCCGGCACATCGCAGAGGGGGGATGAAATCTCCCGCACGACAAGGTGCCGGTCGGTGAGATTGGAGGCGTCGAAAAGATAGGGAGTCAGCGCGGCGTGCTGGCTTTCGACGGGGTCGCCGCTGATGTCGCCATAGCTGAAGGCGCTTGATAGACGGCTCGTTGGCGCGGGTGGTGAGTCCAATGATGACGACGTGAACGTGCGCCATGCCGCGAGCGTCGCTGCCCCATGCAAAGGTGCGGTGGGCGAAGGAGATTTCCAGGCCGAGACGGTCGAAAAGGATAGGCCAAAGCTGCGCGACCTGTTCGCCCTGGGTGATGGAGTTGGTGGCGACAAAGCCGATGGGAATACTTGAGCCGCGCACGTACTCACCCGCCTTGATAAACCATGCGGTGACGTAATCGAGGGTTCCCCCGCTGCCACCGAGATTGGCGACGCGGCGAACCTGGTCGCGCTGCTTCTCGCTCTGATATTTGGAGCCGCCGAAAGGCGGATTGCCATAGATGTAGGAACATTCTCCGGGGGGCAAGACCGACTCCCAGTCAATTTCGAGTGCATCATTGCAGTGAATGTGCGGCGCGGTGCGAAGCGGAATGCGGGCGTAGCTGTTGCCGAACTCCAGTGACAGCCGGTTGTTCATGATGTGGTCCATCATCCAGAGGGCGGTTTCGGCAATGCGGGCGGCGAATTCGCCGATTTCGATCCCGTAGAACTGATCGACATTGATTTTGGAGAGGGTGGAGACATCGACGTTGAGCTGGCCGGTGGCGAGGCGGTCGGCGAAGATTTCCTTAAGCAGGCGGATTTCGAGATCGCGCAGCTCGCGGTAGGAGATGACAAGGAAATTGCCGCAGCCGCAGGCGGGGTCGAAGAATTTCACACTGGCGAGTTTATCGTGGAAGCGCAGAAGCGCGGCGCGTCGTCCGCTGTCTCGGCGTTCGCAGAGTTTCTGGAACTCCGCGTCCAATTCGTCGAGAAAGAGCGGCTGAATGACCTTGAGGATGTTCTTTTCGGTGGTGTAATGCGCCCCAGAGCGGCGGCGCTCGATGGGCTTCATGACGGACTGAAAGAGCGAGCCGAAGATGGCAGGCGAGATTGCGTCCCAGTTGAACTCGCAGGCTTCGAGCAGGAGCTCGCGCATTACGGAATCGAATGCCGGGATGCGGAGACGTTCGGCGAAAAGGTCTCCGTTGACGTAGGGAAACTTCTGGAGGTCTTCGTCTAGTGAGCGCTCACGCTCGGGAACATCCTGATTCAGCACCTGAAAGAGGTGCGTGAGCCAATGCCCGGCATCGCTACCGTCTTCGCGCGCGCGTTCGCTAATGAGGTCGGTAAATATATCGCGCGGCTCGAAAATGCCAGTGTCATCGGCGAAGAGGCAAAAGAGGAGTCGAACCAGAAATCGTTCGAGGTCATGGCCATCGTATCCCGACGCCTTGAGCGCATCATGCAGGCGGCCCATGAACTCGGCGGCCTTGATGTTAACGGGGTCCTGGTCGTGGAACGTGCGCTTCTGTACGCCAAGGATGAAGGTAAAGGCTTCGATTTTGCGGGGCAGGTCGCGGAGCTTGAATTTTACGGGCGGCGTGCCCTCGTCGAGATCATAAAGTTCGAAGTTTTGGAAGTCGCTAACGAGGATATAGCGCGGCAGCTCGTGTTCTTTGAGTCCGGGGAAATAGTCGAGAGCCTGAGTTTTGGCACGGGAAAGATTGCGTCCTGCACTCTTCTGCTCAACGAGAAGCACGCCTTTCCAGAAGAGATCGATGAAACCGCGCCTGTTGCCCAATAACCTGACAGGTTCCTCGTAGGTTGCAACGCGACGACGGCTGACGCCGAAGACTTCGAAAAATTCGTTGTAGAAGGTCTGAGTTTCGCCCTTTTCGTACTCGGCGTCTTTCCAGTCGTTCGCAAATCGAGCAGCGCGGGCGCGAATTTCGTTCCAACTCAGGTGCATGGGGCCTTTGGTGTAAGGGTGGAATGTAAAACCAGCGTACCTTTTTCGGGAGCGACTCGCTAGTGTGTGGAAAGATGCTCAAGCGAGGCCGAAATGCAGGTCCTTCGACTGCGCTTGGCTTGCGCCAAACTCCGCTCAGGATGACAGCACTTGGTAGAGTCTATGTGTATGAATTCAGGCTGCTTTTGATTTAGCGGAGAAGCGGGAGATGAATTGGCCGGGCAGGGTTGAGCCGGTGAGTTTCAGAACTCCGGCGGAGAGGATAAGCCAGAGGGCAGAGGCGGCGATGAGCATTCCGAGTTCGCGCCAGCGGCTGGGGCTGGCGGCGAAATGGGCGAGGAGGGCCAGCACGGCGTAAACGATGGCGGCGGTGAGGACGGAGCGGGCGAGTTCGGGGTATTCGAGTCCGGCGAGCGAGACCATGCGGCGGCGGTGGAGCAGGACGGCGAGGGTGAGGGTCTGGATGAGGATTCCGATGTCGGAGGCGATGGCGAGGCCGGCGGGTCCGATGGAGTGGTAGAGGGACCAGTAGACGGGCAGCGAGCAGGCGGTGACGATGGTTCCGGCGATCATGGGAGTCAGGGTATTGCCGGCGGCGTAGAAGGCTCGGGCGTAGATGGCCTGCGCCGACCAGAGGCAGAGGGAGATGGAGAAGACGGCGAAGTAGAGGGCCATGGTTCCAGAGTCGAGGCGGTGAAATTTGCCTCCGCGGAAAACGACATCGACGGCGGGCAGGGCCATGGCGATGAGGTAGCCGGTGAGCAGGATGGAGAAGGCGAGAATTTTCGACACGGACGCGTTGACGGAGCGGGAAAACGGCATACGGTCCGGCTTGACGTATAGCGAAGCGAGGAAGGGGAGGGAGGCGGCTCCGGCGGCCTGGCCGAGCGCGACGGGGACGTTGAAGAGCTGCTTGGCGTAGGTGAGCAGGGAGACGGCCCCGCCGGTTCCGGAGGCGAAATAGTTGATGATCCAGTTGTCGGCGGAGACCAGCGAGACGCCGAGCATGAGCGGGATTGACATCCCTATCCACTCGTGGAGTCCGGGGTTGGACCATTCGAGGATGGGCCGAAAGCGCATTCCTGCGCGGTGCGCCCAGACGGCGTTGAGGAGGAAGGGACCGAGGAACGCTCCGGCGA
>JBOGMA010000352.1:0-7699 GCA_050746465.1 Acidobacteriaceae bacterium | reverse complement strand
CCCTCATACCTACCTTGTCCCGTGGAGGCTGGCTGGAACTGATTCTCTCGATCGCCATTCTTGCGCTTGCAAGATGGTGGAGGAATGGGGCTTCGGTGAAGGGAATTGCGATTGGCGCTGTTGGGGCCTCTATTGTCGCTCTCACCCTTTTTGTCCCAAATCCGATCTCCGAGCGCCTTTCGGCAAACGACCACGGTTCGGCGGTTTCCCGGATCCCGCTCATGCACCTGGCCGACACGATGATCGAAGCCAATCCATTTCTAGGAGTGGGAGCCAATAATTTCGCTGTAGTCATGGAGAAGTATGAAGGACCGGAATTCAGGCATGCCTGGCTGTACACGGTTCATAATGAGTTTCTGCTTGTCGCCTCAGAGACGGGAATTATCGGTCTTGTTGCATATCTCTGGATTTACTTTGACATTATTCGCAGAGGGTGGCGGCTTTGGAAACAGCGGGATCGGATGTTCGCACCCTTAGGGCTCGGTATATGTGCGGCAGTTTGCGGCTTCATGTCTCACATGCTGGTGGACATTTTTTCAGACCGGGGCCTGATCCAACTTTTATGGATTTTCATGGCTATGATCGCAGCCTGCGAACTTATCCGCCGAGTCGAGGCGGCTTCAGAGGGCCGGGATAGGTCAGTTGGAGTCGCCCATGCAGCATAAGATGAAGATTGGCTTTGTATCTTTTCTGTTTGGCGAATATAGCGTGCGCCTTGCGAGCGCGCTTGCCGAGCATGCTTCGGTCATGCTACTGCTGCCGGAAGGAATGGCGGACCCATTCCTCGAATATCTCGATGAACGCGTGATACTTCGGACCTTTCGTCGCCCGCGATATAGGCAGCCATTGCGTAACCTGCGGCTAAACCGATGGATATTTCGTCAGCTTCGTGAGTTCGGTGCGGACGTGATCCATTTTCAACAGGGCTCGCTGTGGTTCAATCTCAGCCTCCTGCTCGAGCGTCGCTTTCCAATTGTCCTGACGGTGCATGATGCTGAGCAACACGTTGGAGATAAGTTGTCGCAAAAGACTCCATATTGCATTTGGAAATGGGGATTTCATCGCGCAGATCAGATCATCGTTCATAGTGAATTCGTAAAAAACCAGCTCACAAAGCAAGTGGGTATCCCCTCCAGCAGGATCACGACGGTTCCGCATATCCAGATAGGACATGGCACGGAAGCGGCAGTGGATAGCTTGGATGATGGAAAGACAGTTCTATTTTTTGGCAGAATCTGGCCATATAAAGGCCTGGAGTATTTGATTCGCGCAGAGCGACAGATTACCGAGAAGGTTCCGGATGTCAGGATCGTCATCGCTGGCGCCGGAGAAAACTTTGAGCGATATCGGCAGGAGATGGAAAATCCAGAGCGATTTGTAGTCCACAATCGCCGCATTCCCGAGGACGAAGCAGAGCAGCTCTTTCGAGAAGCGAGCGTAGTCGTACTGCCATATATTGAATCCTCCCAGAGCGGCGTAATTCCCGTTGCATATTCCCACGCCAAACCGGTAATCGCGACGACGGTAGGTGGATTGCCGGAGACCGTGATTGACGAGGTCACGGGGTTGCTGGTTCCTCCGCGCGACGAGCGCCGGCTAGCCGATGCTGTTGTCGCTCTGCTGACCAATGGCGACTTGAGGAACAGAATGGGACAAGAGGGAAAGAGAAGGCTTGAACGGGAATGCGCGCCTGACAAAGTAGCACAGCAGACGATAGACGTCTTTCGTTGCGCATGTCCGGCTGCACAAAGGAAGCCGGTTGAATCTTCGCCCTCACCAGTCCTTATGCGGCAATAGATGCAGACCGGAACTTGACGGCACGACTTGCTACCGATCCACAGAAGAGAACAGTTACGCCTGCTGCAAATCGCCTGCACGAAAGTAAATACATAGATGGTGGACGCCAGGACATACCTGATAGCTGACGTGCACTGTCTGAATATAAGTGCGAAGTAACATCTGGATAAATAAATGAAAATTCTTATTGCTACCGCAATTTACCCAACTCCTGACAACCCTGCTTTCGGTTCTTTTGTCCGCTGCCAGGAACAGTTTCTCAGACAATCTGGAATCGACGTAGACGTAATGGTTCTGAAAGGCAAGAACCGGAAGCTCATGTATCCGAAGGCCATGGTTCAGTTGCGAAAGCGCCTGGAAGGTGTTGCGCTGATACATGCGCACTATGCCTATGTTGGAGCGGTTGCCAGGACTCAGTGGAAGGTGCCGGTTGTTCTTACCTATCACGGTTCAGATGCGATGGGCGTAATTACGCCGACCGGCGCTCCCAGTAGAAAAGGCCGGATGATATCGGCGGCCTGCCGGTCCCTGGCTGGCCGTTGCGACGCGGTCATTGTGCAGAGCAAGCAGATGGCAGGCAAATTTCGCCACGGAAATATCCATATTCTCCCGCACGAGGTGGACCTCGAAACGTTTCAGCCAACGGAAATCAACGAGGCAAGAGCGCTGCTCGGACTATCGCCTACCAAACGCTACGTCCTTTTTGCGGCAAATCCGGCAATTCCAGTGAAGCGGTTCCCACTGGCTGAGGCCGCGGTCCAGCGCCTCAGGGCCCGGGATCCGAATGTGGAACTGCTTGTGGTCTATAAAGAGCCACAACCGCGCCTGGCGCTTTACATGAGCGCGGCGGATGTTATGGTGTTTCCTTCCTACCAGGAGGGTTCTCCTAACATCGTGAAGCAGGCGATGGCCTGCAACCTGCCAATTGTTGCAACCGACGTAGGAGATGTGAGGGAAGTTATTGGGCACACTCCCGGATGCCACGTATGTGCTCCTGACGCGGAGTTGTTCTCACAGCTTCTGGGAGAAGCTACAAGCTGGCCATTCAGAACGACGGGCCGTGGAGCCGTGGAGCATCTAGCCGGACCGCTCGTCGCACAGCGGCTGATCCGCCTGTACGAAGAAGTGCTGCGGCAACGCGGCGGCGCCCGCTTGCTCTCTCCACAAGAAATTTAGGGAAGATCCCAGGAAAGAACTTATGGAAAGCAGAAGCTGTTCTGAAGCTGCGTCTGGATATCTCAACCGCGCGGCTAAGTTGTCTGGGATTGGAAAGGCCATGCTTCCGGTCGCGGGAAAGTACCTTTCCTTGAATCGGATTGCGGCCCGGCGCCACCGGCATGATCCGGTTGTCCTTTGTTACCACAGCGTAGTTCCGGATGAGATTGCGGAAGATCCGTACCAGTATGGTTGCTTCGTGAGCGAATCGGAGTTCTCAGAACAGATTTCGCTTCTCGCGCAATCGATGACGCCGATCTCTCTCAAGTTGTTCCAAAGCTGGCTCTATGAAGGCAGATCATTGCCGCAGAATCCTGTTCTTGTCACGTTCGATGACGGATACCGCAATAACCTGTTGCACGCAGCGCCTATCCTTCTCAAGTATGGAGTGCCTGCCACCTTCTTTCTAACGGCGGCGCATATTGGTCAGGATCGTATTCTATGGCCGACAGAAGTCTATCGAGCCATTCTCTATTGGCCATCCCCGGATGTTCCTCTGCCCGACGGTTCATCCATCACCGTTGCCCCCAATGATCTACAAAAGCGCGTAGCGCTCGCGGGATGGGTTCGAGGCTTTTGCAAGTCGCTTTCTGAAGAGGCTAAGGACCAATATCTTGCGCGGCTGCGAGAGCCGTCATTCGCGGCGCTTACACCTGACGAAGCGGAGATGTTCGGATTTCTTTCCTGGGAAGAGGCCGCCAAGATGCACGATCTGGGCTTTGATCTTGGATCGCACACCTCGAATCACTGCATTCTCACTCGCGTGAACGCGAACCGGCTTGATCGCGAGCTGACGCTCAGCAGGGAACAGATTGAGGGCGTTCTCAGGATGAGCTGTTCCAGCCTTGCTTATCCGAACGGGGGTTCGGACGATTGTTCGCCCGAAGTATTTACCGCGGCGCATCGGGCAGGGTATCGGCTGGGTTTTACCACCCGGCCCGGCGCATGCACCCGCCAGACGAGCCCGTTGTCGCTGAATCGAATCTGCATCCCCGGAAAACTCTCCCGCCTAGGCTTTGAAAGCCGCATCAGCGGCCTTCACGACTTACTCAAAAGTTCATTGAAATAATTCCTACTGTTTACGTTGAGGTATGAAATATGAATATTTCTGTCATTGGTACTGGTTATGTTGGGCTGGTTTCTGCCACCTGCTTTGCGGAACTTGGACACACAGTCATTGGGGTGGACAATGATCGTGACAAACTCGCGGCCCTTCAGGAAGGAAGAGTCCCGATTCATGAAGACCTGTTGCCCGAGTTGCTTCAGCGGCATCTCGGAGGCCGTCTTACGTTTACGGACTCCATTGCCGATGCGGTGCGAGCTTCGGACATCATCTTCATCACGGTGGGCACTCCGCAGTCGAGCAACGGTGATGCGGACCTCTGTTACGTCGAAGCCGTGATCCGCGAAATAGCGCGGCACGTCGACTCCAAAAAACTTATCGTGGAAAAGAGCACGGTTCCGGTGCGCACCTGTGATTCCATCCGGCGCATTATGGAATTGAACGGCGCCGCGCCGCACTTGTTTTCGGTGGCCTCCAATCCGGAGTTTCTGCGGGAGGGAAGCGCGGTCACGGACTTCCTGAATCCTGACCGGATCGTGATTGGCGTGGACGACGACTTCAGCGAAGACATGTTACGTGCCGCGTATGCTCCGCTGTGGGACGGCAGCTATTACCGGCGCGAGTACCTGGTTGCCGGAGACGAGTCGGGCCATGCGCGATTGATCGTGACCAGCACCAAGAGCGCGGAGTTGATCAAGCATACTTCCAACGCCTTTCTGGCCATGAAGATTTCGTTCATCAATGCCATCGCAAACCTGGCCGAAAGGGTCGGCGCGGACATCGACGAAGTCACGGAAGGTGTTGGCTCGGACCGCCGTATTGGCCCGAACTTCCTCAAGGCTGGAGTGGGCTATGGCGGCTCCTGCTTCCCTAAGGACGTACTCGCTTTCCGCGCAGTGGCCAGGGATGCTGGGTATGATTTTGATCTTCTGGATTCCGTGATGCGAATCAACCACGACCAGAGGCGGCAGTTCCTGCGCAAGGTGAAGGAGGCCCTGTGGACGCTGCGGGGCAAGCGCATTGCGGTCCTGGGGCTGGCCTTCAAGTCAGGCACGGACGACGTACGAGAGGCGCCCGCGATTGAGATTATTCATTCGCTCCTCAATGAAGGCTGCTACGTCTCCGCCTATGACCCTGTGGCGATGCCTCGCGCGCTCACCGAATTCGCGGAGCGTCCAGGCTGCGAGCGGTTGCAGATGGCGAGCGACGCTTACAGTGCGGCCGAGGGTGCCGACGCTGTCCTGATTCTGACGGAGTGGAATGAGTTTGCCAATCTTGATCTTGCGGAGCTCCGCAGACAGATGCGGCTGCCCATCATCGTGGATGGACGCAATCTTTATCGTCCGGAAAAAATGGAGAGCTCAGGATTTGTGTATTACAGCATCGGCAGAGCGCCGGTGTTCCCATTGGATCGATTGAACGCGACCGCAGAGCTGGTTTTAGAAGGTGCGGCATAGGGCCCGATTTAAAAAGTGGTGCCGGAACGTGCAAGCCATGGTAGCCGCTTTTCTTTCAGGAGGATTGTTGCAGTGCCTAAAGTATTGATTACCGGAATTGCGGGTTTTATCGGCAGCGCTCTCGCACATGAGTGCGCTGCCCGCGGTTACGAAGTTCGTGGAGTGGATAACCTGTCCTCCGGGAACATCGCCAACATCACTGATATTGAGGAGATTGAATTTTACCGAGGCAGTCTCACTAACCGGCGTCTGTTGCGAAACTTGTGCGCCGATGTTGATATTGTGTTTCACCAGGCGGCGCTGGCGTCGGTTGCCGGCTCGATTGAGGATCCGGCGACAGCCCACATCTCTAACCTTGACGGAACGCTGAACCTGCTGCTCGAGGCCCGCCGCCAAGGAGTGCGGCGCCTAATTTATGCCTCGTCTTCAGCGGCGTATGGTGATTCGCCGACACTGCCGAAAATAGAGGACATGTTGCCGGTACCCATCAGCCCCTATGCGATTCAGAAACTGGCCGCCGAGCACTACGTTCAATGTTTCGCTCGCATTTATGGAATGGAAACAGTCTCGCTTCGATACTTCAACGTATTTGGGCCACGGCAATCCGCGAACTCGCCTTACTCCGGCGTGCTGGCGCGGTTTATTACGGCGATGCTGACGGGCGCCACTCCGGAGATTTATGGAGATGGCATGCAGAGCCGGGACTTCTGCTTTATTGACAACGTCGTGCATGCCAACATGCTCGCCGCATTTGCGAATGCCCAGGATGTAAGCGGTCAGGTCTTCAACATCGCCTGTGGACAGCGGCACTCGCTATTGGAAACGTATTCGATCCTCGCCGATATTCTGCAATTCAAGAAAGAACCGAAGTTTCTCCCCGCGAGGGCGGGAGACATCCGGCACTCGGAGGCCGACATCAGCCGAGCGCGCGGACGGCTGGGCTACGAACCTCGGGTCGGTTTCCGGTCGGGGCTGGAACAGACGGTGGCATGGTATCGGGACCAGAGAAATCGGGCAGGGGAATTGATGGCGCTGGCGGTTTGACACAAGCTTCTTTGCGGGACTGACTCGGAAACCTCCACAGTCCTTTCTTACAAGTTGTTGAATTTAGGGCAGGCGGATGGCCTTCTGGAAGAGATTCCAACTCAGCCTGCCCTTTTCTTTTGCCCTTTTCCGAAATATGAAGTGTAAGTTTCAATAGTATATATAACTAGTTTATTTAAATGCTTTACATCTCCGGAGTCATGCTTCTTTCCGGTGCTCATTGCAATTGGCGGACGTAGGCGATCAGGTCGCGGAGTTGCACTCCGGAGAACTGGGTGAGGTCGGGCATCTGCGCTTCAGGCTTGAAGGATTGCGCGTGGGTCATCCACGCTCCAAGATAGGCATTATTGTTGGGGAACGAATCGGAGCCGAGCATCTTGCGGCTTCCGAAATGAGTGAGGTCGGGGCCGACGGTGCCGCCGGCGATGGTTCCGCGTACGGTGTGGCAAAGGGCGCAGGGACCGTTGAGGAAGACCTGTTCTCCCTGCATGGCTTGCGGAGTGGTGGGAATATGTCCGGGAGCGAGTTGGCCCTGGAACCATTTCTGGTAGTCGGAAGGAGACTGAGCGATGAGCATCAGGCGCATGTGGGCGTGCTGCGCGCCGCAGTACTCGGCGCATTGGCCGAGATAGGTTCCGGCGTGGTTTGCTTCTATGCGAACCCAGTTGGTGTGGCCGGGAATGGTATCCACCTTGCCGTGCAGGGCGGGTATCCAGAAGGAATGGATAACGTCGCGTGAGACGAGCTTGATGGTGATGGGCGTGTCAGTCGGGATGTGGATTTCGTTTGCCGTGGTGAAGATCTGATCGGGCTGGGGGCTGACGTAGCGAATTTCCCACCACCACTGATGGCCGATGACTACGATGTTTGGCTTGAGGTTATGCTGTTCGCTGGCCTCATGGATGGGGAAGCTGGCCAGAAGCCTGAGTCCGAGGACGAATAGAACGAAGAGCACGATGAATGGAATGATTAGCCCGCCGATTGTAATCCAGCCATGTCCGCCGCCTTCATCGATGGGAGCATGCTCGGCGAGCGTGCCGGGGCGGCTGTAGGCCGCCCATCCGATGATGACCCACATGATGATGGTCACGACGCAGAAGAGCACGATCATGCCCCATTGCAG
>JBOGMA010000351.1:0-8000 GCA_050746465.1 Acidobacteriaceae bacterium | reverse complement strand
GCCGTGCGGTAGCGGTCAATGATGGAATGAATCTGCTCGGCGGTGGGGGTGTTGCTTACTGCCACCATGTCATAGCCCAGCAGCACCACGCGTACTGTGCGGCCTTCGCTGGGAATCTGATAGATCGTGCGGCCTTCATACGGCTGTGTCGTTGCCCCAATGCTCTGGAGATACGCGGCCAGTTTGCGGCCCTTGAAGTGTCCCTGGAAGACTTCTGAAAAAGCGACGGGGCCATTGGGCCCGTTGGGATCCGGCATCCGCTCCAGAGCAAACGCCACCTGGTCCAGGTCGCGCTCGGGATGAATTCCAGTCGCATCAATAAAGTGCTGGTATTCCGGGGCGTGGGGAACAGGATGCTGGTCGAAATGCGTGGCGGCCCGGAGAGGCTTCAGGTTGAGATAGATGATGCCGTCGGAATCGGGCAACAGCCGCGCTACTTCAGGCGGGGCAATCTTGCGGAGGTAAACCGCGCCGGCCAGCAGCAGCAAAACCACGACTACGATCGAAAGAGTTATTTTCGTGCGACGGCGCATCATTCACAATCGGCCGAAAGCATTTCCGCAGCCATACTGTTCATCATCTCATTTTTGGAACGGTCAGAGGGAAATTCTGCGGCTCCGTACATCGGGAATTGCCGGGGCAGCACCGTTGCTCCCACCGCCGGACCCGTGCTAGCATCCATAACTCCTGAGGGCGCGGACGTTTCGCTGCGATGAAATCCGCGCTCCATGCACGCGCCTCTATGGAATATGAGGACGCCAAATTCGACCGGAGCGCCACAGCGACGCAACTGGCGCCGCCCGCCTTCTCTCCCTGTTTGCTATTTTCTGCGTCTATCCAATCAGCGTCTCTGTTTTGTTCCAGCGTCCGCCGCGGGGCGGGCATCGAAAACCTCTCCTTCAGGAGCCGTCCATGAATTCTGTGAAGTCCTATCAGGGAAGCGAGATCCGCAACGTAGCTGTAACCGGCCACTCCCACAGCGGCAAAACCACGCTTGTCGCCGCACTGCTGCACGCCGCGAAGATGACGCCTGCGCTGGGCCGCGTGGAAGAAGGCAGCGCAGTCACCGCTTATGACGAAGAGGAAGTCTCCCGGCGAATGACCATGCAGAATGCGGTTGCCTTTGCCGAGTGGAACGGGGCCAAAATCAATCTTATTGATACTCCGGGCTTCCATATGTTCGTGCACGAAGCCCGCTCCGCGATGTTGCCCGTCGAAGCCTCGCTGGTGGTGATCAATACACCCAATGGGCCGGAGACGGTGACCGGCAATGTCTGGAAATTCGCCGAGGAATTCAATTTGCCACGCGTTCTGGTTCTCAATCAGATGGACCACCCCCGCGCCGCCGCTGCAGTTGATTCGACCCTTGAATCCCTGCGCGAGCGATTTGGACGGACCGTCGTTCCCGTTCAGCTACCCATTGCGAATGGTGGCGGATTCGAGGGCGTGGTGGATCTTGTCACCATGCAGGCCTTCTACTACACGCCGGGAGGTAATGGCGCCGGAAAAATCGGAGACATCCCGGCTGCGATGCGGGACGCCGCAAAGGCCGCGCACGAGGCCCTGGTGGAATTGGTGGCCGAAGGCAAGGATGAGCTGATGGAGGAGTTCTTCGCGGAAGGGACCATACCCGAGCAGCACCTGATTACCGCGCTGCACGAAGCGATTCGCGAAGACCGCATCTTTCCCGTGCTCTTCACCAGCGGGTTGGCCAACGTCGGCACCGATCATCTGCTCGATTTCCTGAAGGTGTATGCGCCTGCGCCCATTGAGCGGGAACCGGTGGCCGCGCGCGCCATGCTCCAGCCGGTTGCCAACGGAGCAGCATCCGCCGGCGATGAAGTGCAGGAAATCGTGATGCGAAAGGTGGATGATGCGGAGCCGGTCTCGATCTACGCTTTCAAGACCATGACTGATCCCTTCGCGGGACGTATTACCTTTTTCAAAGTATTTTCAGGCGTAGTGAAGAACGACGCCTCCTTCACCAATTATGCGCGCCGGACGCAGGAGAAGTTGTCGCATCTTTCCATCATGCAGGGGCACGCCGCAGTGACGGTTCCCGAGCTTCATGCGGGTGATCTGGGAGCGGTCGCCAAGCTCAAAGACACGCTCACCGGCGACACACTCGGCGACAAGGGCCAGGAGATATTCTTTGAGCCGGTCCCGCTTCCCGAGCCCGCGATGACTTACGCCATTGAACCGAAGACGCGCGCCGATGAAGACAAGCTCGCCCCGGCCGTTCACAAACTGATGGAAGAAGACCTGTTGGTGCGCTTCTTCCGGGATCCGCAGACAAATGAGTTTCTGATTGCCGGCGCGGGCCAGCCGCACATTGAGGCTATCGTCTCGCGGCTGCGCAAGCGCTATCACACCGAAGTCACTTTGAACGCGCCGAAAGTTCCCTATCGCGAAACCATTCGCGGACGGGCGGACGCGCAGGGCCGCCACAAGAAACAGACAGGAGGCCACGGCCAGTTCGGAGACTGCAAAATCCGCATCGAGCCGCTGGAGCGCGGAGCTGGATTTGAGTTCGTCAACGACATCTTTGGCGGAGCCATTCCCCGCAACTTCGTCCCCGCAGTGGAAAAAGGCATTCAGGAGTCCGCCGCGCGCGGCTATCTCGCCGGATACCCGGTCGTCGATTTTCGGGTAACACTTTATGACGGCAGCTATCACGATGTGGACTCGAACGAGCTGTCGTTCAAAATGGCCGGGCGCATCGCCTTCCGCAAGTGCATGGAGCAGGCCAAGCCTACTCTGCTGGAGCCAGTCATGCGCGTTGAAATCGAAGCTCCCGACGAATATGCCGGAGCGCTGATGGGCGACTTGAATCAGCGACGCGGCCGCGTGCAGGGGATGGACACGCTGGGCGCGTCAACTCTGGTGCGCGCCGAGGTTCCGATGGCGGAAATGCTGACCTATGGCCAGAGTCTTACGGCAATGACGCAGGGGCGCGGTAGCTTCCACATGGAGATGGACCATTACGATGTCGTTCCGCAGCCGATCGCGGAGAAAGTGGTCGCGAGCGCGAAGCACCAGGTCCAGGATGAAGAGGAAGAATAGGCGCAGTGATTGGCTCACTGAACTGCATCTCCAGAATGCCGATTCTTACGCGCTTCGCGCCGTCTTGGGGTTTTGCGCAACGGGGATGGATTCAGAGGAATCCATGTCCGCAGAGGGGTTGCCATTGCCTCTTTTCATAGAATCTGTCTGGGCTGCCCTGGGTTGAACCTGCGGAATCAGACGAAGGCCGCTCCAGCGTCGGCCGCGAGTTCCAGTCGCTGGGGTATTTTCTGCCGTATCTCTGCCGCCCGGAGGCGCAGCCAGAGTGCGAAGATTCAGCGGCAGGAAGATGCTGAAGACGGTCCCGTGCCGGCGCGGTGACACCGAGGACCGCAGTTGCAGAGTGCCACCGTAGCGGCTCAGAATTGACTCGGTCAGCCACAAACCCAGTCCTGTCCCGCTCTGCCCCTTCGTGGTGAAGAAGGGCTCACCCAGCCGCTCCCTTACCTCCTCGGTAATTCCCGAGCCGTTGTCGCCGATCGAAAGCCGCAGTCCGCGCGCACCATGGCCGCTCCATCTGCGGCCGGCGCGAATCCTTATCACGATTCGTCCGCCAGTCGGCGTAGCTTCAATTGCGTTGGAAACCAGATTGAGCATCACTTGCCGCATCTCTCCAGGGAGTACTGTGATCTGCTCATAGGTTTCGTATTGGCGCACCACGCGCAGGTTATGGTCTTTAATGCGGCGTCCATGGAGCCCCAGCACTTCCTCAATCAGCTCGGACAAATGCACCCGGGCGGGCATGCTGGTTTCTCGCGAAAAAGTCAGTGTCTGTTTGCTGATCTGCACGACGCGACCTAGTTCGCGCTGTGCCAGTTTCAAATACTCCGCGTTCTTGCCTTTGGCGTCCTGCTCCATGAGATAGAGCAGGTTCGTAATTGACTCCAGTGGATTATTGATTTCATGGGCAATACTCGCGGCCAGCCGCCCCAGCGTGATCAGCTTCTGGTTTTCCCGCAGCACATCCGTCACCTGGTCCAGCTTGATGGCCGGGTGCTCGGACCTACCCCTCCGATGTGCTTCTCTCCCACTCATTCGACTCAAATCTCGCGTCATCCCCTTTACCAATTCGATGAAGCGCCCTCATCCGCTGTTGCTTGTTTGATCTACAGTGCCGAGTGCCCAAGGAGGCACGAGCAATACGCCCCAAGAGCAGCGGGTACTAGTATTTATCGGCAAATAAAGAGGGTGTCTCAAATCGCTATACCAAGGCACAGTAGGGCCACATCCGTTATAAAATTCAAACCGGGGATTCCAAATCCCTCTGTTTCCTCATTCGATGCGTGTTCTCATCGTTTCCGATATCCACGGCAATCTTGAAGCTCTGAAGGCGGTTCTTGAGGCCGCATCGTCCCACGAAGAGGTCTGGAATCTGGGCGACCTGGTAGGATACGGAGCTAACCCCAATGAAATCATAGACATTTCAGAGTCCGTTGGCTCTGTCTTCGTTCGCGGCAATCATGACAAGGCTTGCAGCGGCGTTGACGGTCTTGAGTCGTTCAACCCGATTGCGGCGCGGGCTGCCGCCTGGACCCATTCGATCCTCACGCCCGAGCACCTGGAATGGCTGCGCCAACTTCCCGCCGGACCCATCGTCGTGGGCAATCCACAGGCGAGCTGTGCGCACGGTTCGCCGCTGGATGAGGACCAATATCTGGTTACCCTTACAGATGCAGCGCCTTCGCTGGCCCAGGCACCGGAGCGCGTCAACTTTTTCGGCCACACCCACGTCCAGGGCGCGTTTGCCACGAATGGGGATGACTGGTTTCACCTGGTTCCGGAGTACAACGGCCGCGGGGCCGAAGAATTCGAGCTTCCGCTGCGGGAGAATGCTCGATACCTTATCAATCCGGGATCGGTGGGCCAACCTCGCGACCGCGACCGGCGAGCGGCCTTCGCCATTTATGAAACTGAGCAAAGGGCTGGCGATCTTACGGCGCAAAGAGTCATGTTCTATCGCGTTCCTTACGATGTGGAGCAAGCCCAGCAAAAAATCAGGGAAGCCGGCCTGCCTGAGAGGCTGGCCACACGGCTCGCGGAAGGACGGTAGCTGCTGCCTATTCGCTGATCGGCTGATAATACCGCTGCGCCGGCGCAGCGCAGCCCAGGCAAAGCGTCTTTCCGTCCCGCCGGACAAAGCGGTCGTAGTTGATGCCTTCGCCGCACTCATCGCAGGCCACGCGCTCTCCCTTGTAGCCCGGGAACTCATTCTCAGCAAGTGGAACCTCGACCCACTCTTCTGTGAAGAGCTCCTGGTCCGGCAACTCGCGGTATGAGCGCATCTGCTGCTGGTTTTTGTTTTCAATTTCTGGATAAAGTTCCCGGGCTCGCGCCTTGGACGACTCCCGCGCCGCGATGCGAACAGCGCGCCCGTTCTGCACATCAACAAACGTCGCAGCCATCTTGCCCCAGTCGCGAAACTTCAGCGCGCGCTTGCCGAGGCGGCATCCCGTAACCACGGCGACGGCGTCTGTGGCGCAGCGGTCGATTTCGATAAAGGTGACCAGGCGCTTGCGATCTTTGCCGCGCGGCTCGTCAATGCCCAGTCTGTGACAGCCCACCATCGCCATGCGCACGCCGAGAACCTGCCCGGCGCACAAATGCCCATGCGCCGCCTCGGCCATCTTCAGCAATTCGTCGATTGATTCCACGGCAGGTTAGACGCGCAGCTCATTCGCTTGCGCCGCCTGCGGTTTCCTTATCCTGCACCAGCACCGCTGACGAGCCCTCCAGGTCAAAACTTACCGGGTCGGCTCCGGTGGGGGAAAACGAGACCTTCAGAGGCTCCCGCTGCCACACTGCCGGTGCGCAGGCCGGACCTGAATGGTCCGCCGCGCTCCATTTTTCGAGCTTACGGCTCAGCACCGGCCGCCGCACGGCGAGCTTTGCCACCATCGCATAGAGGCTTTTGCCGCTCGGAGTCAGACCGCAATAGGCCGCATAGTCGCGGAACCACACCACGCGGGACACCGCGGGATCATAGTCCGGCAGACGGAGCGCGGAGACTTTTCCGCCCCTATCCACCAGCAACCACGGCCCACGCTGCCATACCCAATGCTCCTTGCGGTCAGTGGGTAGCGAATCATTCACGCGGACAGCGCTCTGCACTGTGAAGGTGCGCGGCGTGACTTGGTGAATCTCGCCGGTCGTCCAATCCTGCACCTTGCCGTTCACCACCAGCGGACGCACTTTCAGGGTCTTCTCGCCAGGAAGCACCCCGGAGGGGTCGCCTTCCGCCGAATATGCGACCGTGCGTGACTTGCCCAACGCCGCATAGTGGGGCTTCGCCTTGGATTTTGCACCAAATAACGGGCAGGACGTGCACAGCGCGAGCAGTCCTGAAATCAGAATTGTAGAAGTCCGATTCACTATGCCAGAATAGGCGCGGAATCCGCGTCCGCACAGGTCACAAAAGTAACGGTCTTGCCCGAAATCCGCTCAGCTCGCGCGTCGCTTGCGCCCTGTGAATGAACCGGTTGAATGCAGCCCCGCAGCCGCATTCGGATTTCCCCTGGCCGCGCCGTCTTCGCCGACATTGCGCTCCAGCAACTCCCGCTGCTCGCGCTTTCCGCTGCCCACCTGCCGCGGGTCTTCCGTTTCGATCGATTGCACGCCCGCAGGAGCTTCCTGCTTGACTGCCTGGGGCTCAGGCTTCACTCGCGCGCGCGTCGCGTGGGGCTTCTCCTTCGCCCCCGGTTCAGAATTTCGTGGTCCCGTTTTTCGCGCCATATCGCGGATTAGATGCCAGCGTGCGCGGCTCAGGCTTTCTGGCTTGCAAATGCCTCGCGCAGCCGCCTCCAAGTAACGGAAAGCTCCTCAGGCAGCACCCGTGTTTCTCCCGTTACCGTCATGAAATTGGTATCCCCGACCCAGCGCGGAAGCGCGTGCAAATGCAGGTGAGCCGCCACGCCCGCACCCGCTGCCTTGCCCAGATTCAGTCCCAGGTTTACCCCGTCCGGGCGATACGCTTTCGCATATACCGCCTCAGTTCGCTGCGCGAAATCCATCAACTCGTGCGCCGTCTCCGCCGACAGCGCCACCAGTGATGCCTGATGCTCATAGGGAACCACCATGACGTGTCCCGAGTTGTAGGGAAACCGGTTGAGGCACACAAACACCCGCTCGCCCCGCACCACCACGCCCGCCGCCCGCTCCGCGTCATCCCGCGAGGTGCCCTGCGCGATGGCATAGTCCACCGCCGCAATTATGTTGCAGAAGACGCAGCCGCGATCTTCCGGCCACCCGCTCAGCTCATTGGGCACACCCTTCCGCGCATCGCTCTCATCGGTGATGTACGCATAACGCCACGGAGTCCAGAGATAATCCATGGACAAAGTTTAGGCTAAGAGGCGGATGGGCGGGTCTTCGGGCCAAGGATCGGTTGCTTCCTTTGGCCTTTGGTGGATCAAAGAGGCAAATTTTCAGCGACGCTGTCCGTTCTTACTTACGTCCAGAACACGCTGTCGCGCTGTATGGCTCCGAGAGTTACGGATCAGCTCTCGTACCCTGGTGGCAGACACCTTGGACAGTTGCACGCGAAGTCCCAATAAACGCTTCCCACGCCAAATTTCCTCATATGCTTGCGGATCTTCGGCAGACAAACTTCTGGCTTGCTCCTCGGCCAGGCTGACTGTCATGGTGGCCTCCCCGGTCTCGATTCCGAGGAAGCTCTTACCCGCAACTTTGAAAGAAGCAATTCGACGTGCCGCCTTCGCGGGCGGGCCTTCTTCCACGCCGGGCAAGGTCATTGCGAACTCGCGGATTTCTTTGAGGCCAATCAATGGGGAGCCCTATAGTTGTTAATGTCGGTTCTCGTCGGATTGTCTTAGCTGCACGTCTACTAGCCTGAATCACAGCAGAGCGAACGCCACATACACGCCGCCGGACGGCTTACCATCTCGACCTCCGCCTGCCGCGATCACTACATACTGCTTGCC
>JBOGMA010000350.1:0-3496 GCA_050746465.1 Acidobacteriaceae bacterium | reverse complement strand
GGCCGCACCTACATGTACTTCAAAGGCAAGCCGCTCTATCCCTTTGGATACGGCCTCAGCTACACCACATTCCGCTACGCCAATATCCAAACCAGCGCAACGCATCTCGCCAAAGACAGCTCCATCGACGTAAGCGTAGACGTAACCAACACCGGCTCCCGCGCCGGAGACGCCGTCGTCCAGCTCTACGTCCAGCATCTGAAATCAGCCGTCCAGCGCCCCCACGAAGAACTCGAAGGCTTCCAGCGCGTCCACCTCGCCCCCGGCGAAACCAAAACCGTACAAATTCCGCTCAAAGCCTCGCAACTCGCCTACTGGAACGAAAAACAAAACAGCTTCGTCGTCGAGGCCGAACCAGTCAAGCTGATGATCGGAGACTCGTCAGCCGACATCAAGCTAACAACAACCATCCCGGTCTCTTAATTCTTTAAGGGTGGAATAACAACTTGGGTGCCCCACGTCTCGAAGAGACGCGGGTTCAGTCGCTGCCGCAAGTCACGCTGGAATCCCGAACATTCCGCCCGCCCGTAAGTGTGCCTCCGCGCGCTGCGCGCAAATCAATCTGATCCTGGCTTCCGCAAATGCTTCTCCAGTGCGGATTCACCGTCGTCGCTGCCATCTTCTTGCCCAGCGGATAAGTCTTCCCATCAATCGTGAGCGAGTCGTAATAGTTGCATCCCATCCCGCCGCAACCCGTATCGCCAATAATCCAGTGCCCTCGATAAACAACGTGAGTGTATTCATTCGCAGGCAACGGGCAATGATCGCGAATCCCCGTATTCACCCAATACCCGCCGCCCACATTATGGATTTGCCACTGCATCGTGCCCTGCTGCTGGTTGCATTGCAGGCCAAACATCCGCTTCCTCAGATGCGTGTGGTCGAACTCATACATATCCAGTTCATTGTTCGCAATCGCATTCGCATCGCCCGTGGGCTCAATCCACTTGTCTTCCGTGATCGTCGTGCACTCATCGCATCCCGGTCCCGCGAACACATAAAGAATCTGCGTCTCCCCGCTTGTGGCCGTAGTCGAAACCGTCTCGTTCATCGTGTCCCCAAAGCTCCAGCTCCACTCCGAGGGCTGATTCGTCCCCACGCCGCCGCAAGCCTCCGAATTGGGGCTGCTTCCACCGGCATCGCCCCCATGCGCGGTGCACACTTTCCATCCGGCACTGGAGCTTTGGATATTCTGCGAAACCGACTCCTGCGCCGTCGACGGTACAGCCGCGGCGGAAGCCAGCACAAACACAGGCAGAACAAGAGAAATCGCATTCATTACTCGGGGGATGCAAGCCAACGGATGAATGATGCTCGCCTTCAACACCTGCGGGTGTCCCACAACCTGTCCTGAGCGAAGCCGAAGGGTCTCGCTTCTGAGATGTGGGTGGGATGGCTGCAACTCCCCTAAACCACGCGCCCATCTAAATTTCTGTGCCCGGCTTTCAAGCAGAGCAAGAAGGAGATTCGCCGCCAACATGCTCTCCCCCAAGCAAGACCGGCGTCCCATTGCGATTGTGTGCGCCCTGTTGCTCGGCCTCTCCTCGCTGCACGCCCAGCAGACGAATCCCGCACCGTCTCCAGCACCAGCAACCCAGCCTGATCCTGCTCAACCACCCGCAACCAGCCCCGCTCCGGCTCCCCCAGCCACCGCCACAAAACACGCCACCGCCACCCCCATCGACGTGGAAAAAGCCGAATTGGGCGAGCAGCCGCTCTGGAATCCCGATTGGGATGTGATCATCGAAAACGCCCTTCCGCCCTCTATGCTTACCCATCAGGTTCCGCGTGACGTCCGCCGCTTCTGCCCCCGTTTCTACAGCATGTCCGACACCGACAAGCGCGCCTTCTGGGCTTACTTCTTTCAGGCCCTCGCCGGAGCCGAAGCCGGCCTCGACCCCACCTCCCACGTCCGTCACATAGGCGCGCTCATCCCGCGTGATCCTGTCACGCATCGCCCCGTCCACTGCGAGGGCCTGCTGCAACTCACCTATCAGGACTCCCAACGCTACGGCTGCAACTTCGACTGGACCGCCGACCGCAAACTTCCCGCCAGCGACCCCGACCGCACCATCCTCCAACCCAAAAACAACCTCGAGTGCGGCGTCAAAATCCTTACCCGCCAGATCATCGACAATCACAAGCCCATCTTCTGGCGGCTCTCTTACTGGGCCACTCTGCGCCCGGGCACGCCCAGCTACCGTAACTTCGCCCACCAGATGACCACTCCGCCCCGCGCCTGCGGGTATCCCAGCCACAAACACCGCATCCTCGACCACATCCTCTTTATGCGCAACCTCATAGCCCGGGCCCACTGAGCCTCGGCTCAACGCACAACTCATCCACGCAGCTGTGCCATCCCAATCACTGGAGTTAAAACCATGGCGGACAGACATGTATCCCTGTATGGCATTTATGCAACCGATGAGCTGGCGGACAGCGCCGCTGAACACCTGATCTCGCGCGGCTTCCCGAATTCGGCTATCTCTGTCCTGCTGCCGAATTCCGAAGTTACCCACACTTTCGCGCACGAGAAGCACACCAAGGCCGCGCAAGGCTGTGTCACAGGCGGTGTCATCGGAGCGCTCGTCGGCGGAGCGTTCACTCTCGTCATAGGTCTTGGAGCACTCTTCATCGCCGGATTGGGTCCCCTCGCCGCCGCTGGCCCCGTGATCGCATGTCTCACCGGAGTCGGCGCCGGTGGATTCGTAGGCGCCGTCATCGGAGCCATCGCCGGAGCCACCGTGCCGCAGTACGTCGCCCGCCAGCATGACAACGTGAAGCGCAACGGCCCGCTGCTCTCTGTCTACTGCGAAACTTCCGACCAGCTCGCCACCGCAAGACAGGCGCTGCGTGAAACCGGAGCCCGCAGCATCTCCGTCGTCGGCGACGACCGTCCGCATCGAACCGAAACCGTTCGCCACATCGCTTGATTTACTCAACCAGCATCTTCAGGGCCCGCAGGTTTCGCTCCACGTCACCCTCCGCGTCCACAGGAGTCTCGGCGATAAACGCGCAATGCGCAAACCGTTGCTCATTCAGCAAACGCCGAAACGGCTCCAGTCCAATCGTCCCTTCGCCAATATGCTGATGCCGGTCCAGCTTCGATCCCCGCGCCGCCTTCGCATCATTCATGTGCCACACCCGAACCGCGCCGAATCCAATCGTCTTCTTAATCAGTCTTAGAGTCTCTTCATAACCATCAGTCGAAACCAGATCATATCCCGCCACATGGCAGTGGCAAGTATCCAGGCAAGCCCCCACCGGAACCACCGGCTTCAGCCGCTCGATCAACTCCGCCACCTGCTCAAAGCTCCCGCCCAGCGAATACTCCGCCCCCGCCGTGTTCTCAATCAAAATCCGAAAGTCGCATCCATCAAACTCCACGCCATCCGTCGCTCTCCCAATCGACTCCGCCGCCAGCCGCAGGCCATCCTCCCGCGTCAGCCCGCGCCATGAACCCGGATGCAGCACCAGGTACTCCGCCTCCAGCGCT
>JBOGMA010000349.1:0-2450 GCA_050746465.1 Acidobacteriaceae bacterium | reverse complement strand
ACCCTGCTCAGCATCGAATGAATTCGTCACCACATTGACATTCTGGATCGCATCGAGGGCTGGAGTATACATCGGCACATCCCGATTGAAATCGACTGCACTCGTGCCGTCGATCCGAGTGTCGTTGGTGATACCCCCCGCGCCATTAACCGAAAACCCCACGGAGCGCGTCGGATTTGCGCCGACGGACCCTCCGCCCTGCGGTGTTGAGACCCCTGGGACAACGACTGACAAGATCATCTGATAGTTGCGTCCGAGAGGCGACGGCAGTTCGGTGAGGCTTTGCGCATTCAAATTTGTATGGACGTCGGCGCGATCCGTCTGCAGGGCGCTGGGCTGAGCCGAAACCAGCACTTTTTGAGTCAGTTCGCCAATTGTCAACGCAATGTCCGTGCGTGTAACGTTGTTTGCATTCACTATGATTCCAGTCTTCGTGTAGGTCTGGAACCCCTGTGCTCTCGCGGTGATCGTATAGGACCCGGGCGGCAGAGTAGCCAATGTGAATTCACCTTGAGTATTTGTCTCTGCGTTTCGAGTGAAACCAGTCCCCTGTTCCCGGGTTGTGATGGACGCATTCACTATTGCCGCGTGACTCGAATCCGTCACGTTGCCGTCGATCGTGCCCTGAAGTAATTGCGCGACACCAGGCAGCGGAATTAGCACCGCGAGAGCGAGACAAAAGGCGCCCGGGCCAGCCCACAGTGCCCCGAAAAAGCATGAAATACAGTGCAGTACGCGATCAGCGCCTGACATATCACATTATCCTCACAAGCACCGTAGCACGGTTCTTGGATCTCTGTCAAGGACAAAATAGCTTTGGTCGAAGGAATATTTGCACTACTTGCAAAGAATCATCTGGTAAGTAGGCTCACGTCTTGGTTGACAGCGCTTCAAGACCTTAGCCGTGAAAGTCAGAGTAACGTGCTCGACGGAAGCAGAGGCTCTCGAGGGGCCTTTCAGAACCTTGTCTCGCAGACATCGACCACATTTTCGTAGCGGCCACGGACGAGGGCGGTTCCACAGAGGAGCTTACGTGGAATCGGCGGTTCTGGCAGGCTTGCCGTCCAGAAATGCCAGGAATTGCTGTGTATTGCGCGTCAACTGGGGAAAGGTCGCTACCACATCTTTGTTCGCATCCATCAAAACGTAATACGGAATCGAAATCGTGTCGAACTCCTTGGTTTCCAGTTTCTGGTTCGCTTGGGACGCGATGTCGGTTCCGTCTGTGTAGAGATCGACAACCACTAACTGCTTCAGTGCAGAGCGGATTTCGGGGCGGGTGAACATGTTTTCTTCCATCCAATGGCAGTTAGTGCAAGCGTATCCGGTGAAAGCGACCAGTACCAGCTTGTTCTGTTCGCGAGCCGTCGTAAGAGCCGCATGCAGTTGATTGGTGAAATGCGTGCCGAGGCTTGCTTGCTCTCCTGCCACGCCGGAGAAAACGGAGCCATCCGCCGGCGGAATGTATGCGTCCAGTTCGCCCAGGCGGCCACCGAACAGTCCGGGTAGCAAGCTGATGGAAAAGATCAGAAACAGGCACGCAATCAGCGCGCGTGTTACCCCAAGCGGCTGGTCTCTTTTAACGCCCTCCATGGGCAGGAATCCCAACAAGGACAAACCGGCCAAAGCGAACAGCACGATCCAGGCGGCCAGGAAGCGATCGCGCGTCAGCCAATGGAGCTGGAGGACCTGATCCACGTTGCCCAGGTACTTGAGCATAATCGCCAGGACAATGAAGCCGAGCACGATCTTCACGCGCGCCATCCAGCCGCCGCTGCGAGGCAGCTTCTTCAGATACGCAGGAAAGAGCGCGAGCAAAAAGAAAGGCGTGGCGAGCCCGGCGGAGAACGCGATCATGCCCAGCACCGGCGCCGCGCCCTTTTCCTGAACCGAAGCCACCAGAAGCGGGCCTACAATCGGCCCGATACACGCAAACGAAGTCAGCGAAAACGTCAGGCCCATCAGCAGCGTACCCGCGTAGCCGCCGCCCTGCGACGCGCGGTCCAAACTTGTAAGTAGTCCCGAGGGCAGACGCAGCTCGAACGCGCCGAGGAGACTGAGACCGAAAATGAAAAACACCAGAGCGATGAATCCATTCACCCAGGGACTCGAGCCCAACTGCACAACCCCGAAGGGACCGGCCACCGCCGTGACAATTAAGCCCAGGCCAGTGAACAGCACCACGATGCCGATGCAGAAAACCAGCGCCTGCGACCATCCGCTGCAGTTCCGCTCGCTGGCATTCGATGAGTTCTGATTGACGAAGAACGAAACCGTGATCGGAATCATCGGGAAGACGCAGGGCGTAAACAGCGCAGCCAGCCCAAAACCGAACGCAGCCAACAGATACAGCGGCCAGTTTTGCGAGGCAGGAGGAAGCGGGCTGGCTGCAGTTGCCGCAGTGGCGGCCGCCGGTTGGGCGGGTGCAGCCGCTGCCGCCGGCGCAGTCG
>JBOGMA010000348.1:0-1523 GCA_050746465.1 Acidobacteriaceae bacterium | reverse complement strand
TCGACAATTTCAACGTAGGTCGCGTCGGGAGTGGTTCCGGTGATGCGCAGTCCGGCGCCGGTGAGCAAAGCCTCGTATTCGCGGTTGAATTCATAACGATGCCGATGCCGTTCGCTGATTTCAGTGGCGCCATAGGCCGAGTGCGCCAACGAATTCGGCTGCAGAACGCAGGTCCATGCGCCCAGCCGCATGGTTCCACCCATTTCTTCCACTCCGGTCAACTCGCGCAGCTTGTAGATCACGCGATGCGCCGCTGCCGGGTCGAATTCACTTGAATTGGCATCGGCGAGGCCGCACACGTTGCGGGCGAACTCAATACATGCCGTCTGCATGCCCAGGCAAATTCCGAAATACGGCACGCCCTTCTCGCGCGCGTAGCGAATGGCGTTCAGCATGCCCTCGATACCACGTTTTCCGAAACCGCCTGGAACCAGGATGCCGTCAAAACCGGCAAGCTGCGATTCATAATCAGGCGCTTCAAGACCCTCGGCCTCCACCCAGGTCACGCGGAGCTTCAGGTTATGTGCCAGCGCGCCGTGCACCAGAGCCTCTTTCAGGGATTTGTAGCTGTCCTCGTACTCGACATATTTGCCCACAATGCCGATGGAGACTTCATCCTCAGGGTTATAGGACCGCCGGACGATCTCTTCCCACCGGCTGAGGTCCGGAGATTTCGTCTCCAGATGGAGATACTTCAAAGCCAGCGAATCGACGCCTTCGCGCGCAAACGTAAGCGGGACTTCGTAGATGGATTCCACATCCTTGGCCGTGATGACCGCCTGTTCTTCCAGATTGCAGAAGAGCGCAATTTTGCTCTTGAGTTCGTGCGAGAGGAAGCGGTCGGTGCGGCACAAGAGAATATCCGGCTGAATTCCGATCGAGAGCATTTCCTTGACGGAGTGCTGCGTCGGTTTGGTCTTCAGTTCCTGAGCCGCGCTGATCCAGGGGACCAGCGTCACATGCACGAACACCGTGTTCTCGCGTCCAAGCTCCTGCCGCATCTGGCGGATGGCTTCCAGAAACGGCAGCGACTCGATGTCGCCCACCGTTCCGCCGATCTCGACGATGGTGACGTCATTGCTCGCAGCGACCTTGCGCATGGCGTTCTTGATTTCGTTCGTGACGTGTGGAATGACCTGGACGGTTTTGCCGAGGTAGTCGCCGCGCCGCTCCTTGGTGATGATCTGTTCGTAAATGCGGCCGGTGGTCAGGTTGTTGTCGCGCGAAAGATGCGCGTGGGTGAAGCGTTCATAATGGCCCAGGTCCAGGTCGGTCTCGGCGCCGTCATCGGTGACGAAGACTTCACCGTGCTGGAAAGGCGACATCGTACCCGGATCGACGTTCAGGTAGGGGTCGAACTTCATCAGGTTGATGCGCAACCCGCGGCTTTCCAGCAGACAGCCAATCGAAGCCGCGGCCAATCCTTTACCCAGGATTTACACAACTCCGCCTTTCACAAAACTGTACTTTGAGGACATTTCTGCTTCACCTTCCTGAATTGTTTTTGATGGACGTACCTGGCG
>JBOGMA010000347.1:0-10612 GCA_050746465.1 Acidobacteriaceae bacterium | reverse complement strand
GCGTCTTCCTTTGAAGGGATTCACCACCTGACGCGGGTCCACCGGGTAATCGACCACTCCCGCCGCAAACATGCTGCGCAGAATGCGATGATCCATGTCATTAAGCCGCGACATCGGAACCTTACCGTCCTGAACTGCTTTCTTCAGAGGCTCACCGAAATATTCGGCGCCCGGCATCTCCTGATCGAGCCCAGCCAGCGCCGCCTTAACAGTAGAGTGCGTCCCACCCCAGTCCGACAGCACAAACCCTTTGAAGTGGAAGTCCTTCTTCAGCACCTGATTCAGCAGCCAATCGTTCTCGCAGGCATAGGTCCCGTTCACCTTGTTGTACGAGCACATGACACCCGAAGGCTTGGCAATTCCAATCGCAATCTCAAACGCCAGCAGGTCGCTTTCGCGCGCAGCCCGCTTCTCAATCTCCGCGTTATAAATGTTGCGCCCGGTCTCCTGATCGTTGAACGCATAGTGCTTGACGTCGCCCATGATGTGCTGGGACTGGACGCCCTTCTCCACGTTCCCATCCATGGTCCCGGCCAGCAGCGGATCTTCTCCCGCATATTCAAAGTTGCGCCCGTTGCGCGGCTCGCGGGTAATGTCCACTCCGCCGCCAATCGTCATGTTGTAGCCCTGGTCGCGAAGCTCACGCCCGATCACTTGCCCATACAGCTCCGCCGCCTTCGGGTTCCAGCTCGACGCCGCTCCCAGCGTAGAGGGCAGCAACGTCGAATAGCGGCTCTGAACCGCCGACAGCCGAACCCCTACCGCCGAATCCTGCTCGTTCAGCGGAGGAATCCCCAGCCGCGCAATCCCCGGCACAAATCCCGCCGACCCGTTGTCTCCCGGCGGAATCGGCTCCCCGGGCCGCAGAGCGCCCCATCCGACCCCATGAACAAGCTGGATCTTCTCATCCAGCGTCAGCTCCTTCTGGACCATATCAGCACGTTGGTCAGGCGAAAGCGACTTGTTGTCCCACGGATGGTGCTGCGACGCCGGTTGCTGCGGCTCCTGCGCACCCAGACCGGGCGCGCCAATAAAGGAAAATGCCAGCAACGCGCTCGCGCACTGGAAGAAAAATCTGAACTTCATCCTTGGGATACTCCTTGCACTGGGGTTCTGTTCACAGTCGGAATCATCCTAATCCGCGAATGAAGTCTAGTCAAACGTTTGACCAATCATGTCGCAATGCGGCGAAAAGAAGCGGCATATCGGCCTCGCCCGCAAAGCAAAGGCGCAGCACTCGGCTGCGCCTGTATGAAACCACAATCCAATCGTTACGGTGTCTTGCTCAGGAACTTGTCCACCACCTGCTCCACGTCCTGAAGGAAGAACGCCGAAGACGTCGCTCCCAGCGATACATGCGCCGGATGCTGCCCCAGCGCCTGGGCGATATCGTTCCAGCGCAGCAGCGGTGAAGTCACCGGCAGCGTAATTGCCTCACGCTCCTCGGCCGGCTCCGGCAACATGAAGTAGGCGCCCCAGATCACAACCGCCGCCGTTCCGCCAACCATGAGTAGGAGGTTTGCAAAGGACCAGATCGGTCCAGGCCTTGAGGAAACCAGAGAATAGAGAAGCTCTCCAGCAGCCTCTAATCCAAATCCCAGGCCGATGCCGAATACCCGGCCGCGGAAGGAGCGCCCCAGGCTGTGGACGGAAAGGGCCAAAAAGGCGAGCAGGCAAATCTCAAGTATGGAGACGCAGCGCATCAGTTGGACATCCAGCGTCATAAAGAACGCGTCGCTGCTTCCGAATTTATGATTCGGAATAAACGTCATTCCGAGCAGGATGACCACCGTAGCGATTCCAACCCACCGAAATGCAATCAGCCCCAGTCGTTGAAGACCAGGCACCGGCTGCATGACTGCTTTGAAAATTTCCTGAAGGACAAAGAAGATCGCGATAGCGCCGATCAGATAGCACGTCCAATACGCGTAGATGTAGGTCAACGTCTGCGTACGGGTGCTTACTACAAAAAATCGATCCTCATTCAGGATGAAGAATAAGCCGGCGTCGGTGATGCAGCGAAATCCCAGATAAAAAGTCATGGCGGGGAAACGCCGCGACACGCCAGACTTCAGGATTGCCAGAAGGGCAATCAGGTTCAACAACGGCTCAAGATCTACGAGTAGGTGTAAAAGCGGTTTCGTCCAGATCATGGGGCAGACCTCGGTCTACAGGCTATTTATCATAGCCTCATACCGTCCCGCCCTCAACAAAAAAATTGCCGGTTTTGCTTACTTTTCCGGCACTTAACCCGGCTACCAGCCCGTTTTCTGGCCGATCGAGCAGGTGTGCGGACCACAGCCGGGGCTAGGCATGATCCCCGACACCACCTGATGACTTAGTGCCGTTTCCTGCGCCTTCGCAGAATGACTGGGCATCGCTCCGGCAATTAATCCTGCCGCAGCCAACGTGAGAATCGAAGCTCGAATCATAAGTTTCATTATAGTAAACCTCTGTATTACCTCTAAAATTCTGTCAGGACCGCCCGACTGTTGAGAGTATACTCAGACACCGGCCTAAGTAGCTTTAGGATCAATAATATATAAACTATGTAATAGAATGGTAACCGAAGTAACCACGCATGGGGTAAACCGGCCCTTCGCCCACAGAGAAGAACAGCCCTTCCCTCACCCCGAAGTCGCGTCCCAAACCCGCTCCGCACTCCTGGGTATTCGCTGGTGATGTCTTCCCACCGGCGAAAGTCACCGGTTTTCCACATGTCGAGACGTAGATGCAGCCGCCTCAAAATCGGTTGCCCAACCGGTTGCACCGATGTAACTGTGGAAAACTTACAGAATCTGTGGAAAACTAAAATGTGCGGGTTTGGGCCGTATTAAGGCCCGACTGCTATGCCGTTGCTTCCTGCGGAAGATAGATCGACATGACCGTTCCTGAGGGATGGGAGTCGCGGCTGCGGAGCCGGATCCAACCTCCACGCCTCTCCAGCAAGTCCTTGATGATCCAGAGCCCAAGCCCCGTTCCCATTTCTTGTTTGGTCGTAAAAAATGGGGTAAAGACTCGTTCTCTGTTTTGGCGCGAAATCCCACAGCCACGGTCAGCGATGAGAATGCGGACTCCCTGCCGCGTCGACGCGGGATCGCGCCACGACCGGGCACGAATCGCAATGCTGCCGCCTGCGGAAGAAGCGTCGATGGCATTGGTAATCGCGTTGGAGAGAATCTGCTTCAGCTCTCCCTGCACGGCGAATACCGATGCGTTCGGCTCAATCCGCAGCTCAATCTGCAAATTCTTGCGCTGGCATTTGCGTTCATAAATCGTGAGGACATCGTCCACGACAGCCGAAACCGACCGTAAAGAGGGCTTTGAGTTATCCCGGTAGAATCCAAGCGTTTGCTGCACGATATGCGCAACACGCACCAGTTCCTCGTCGGCGGCCGCCAGATACCGCCGCGTTTCCGCCGAAAGCTCGGGCTGATTCCGGGAGATGTAAATGTAATTTGTGACCGCCTCCAGCGGGTTGTTGATTTCATGCGCAATGGTCGCGGCAAGGCGTCCTGCCGATGCGAGGTGTTCCGTCATAAGGAGCGCCTCCTGCATCTGCTTCTGCTCGGTAATATCGGTGATGAAGCACCGGGTGTGAACGAAGCGGTCCCCGCGGAAAAATGGGCTGGAGTCAATGCGAACCTCGCGTATCGACCCGTCTCTGCATCGCAGGCGGGCCTCATGGCCGCGTGAATCTTCCATGCGGCGAAAACTTGCAAGAATATCCAGCGCCGCACTCGGATCTGCGTGAATGCTGGAAAGCGGCTTTCCTATGTATTCGTCCGGCGCATAGCCGAGCAGCTTCATTTCCGCCTTGTTGGCCCACAGGATGGTGCCGTCGGCGGCGATCCAGTGCATTCCAACCACAGCATTCTCCAGGAAATCGCTCAGCTCGGCTTCTCGCTCCTGCAAGGCATGCTGGATTTTCTCGCGCTCGCGTATCTCGTCTTCCAGGGCCCTGGACTTCTGTTCGAGAAGCACCAGCGAGTGGAGACGCTCATCTCCGTCGTGGTCCCAGGCACGGCCTTCCGCGGGAACGACATGCGAGTGCTGAGCGCAGATTTTTAGAATAGATTCAGCATCGCTCTGGCTGGAGAACAGCCCCATGGGGTATGCGCAGAGGAGTTGAAACTCGCGCTTCTCGGCGAAAACGTTCCAAAGCTGCTCCAGTCGGATGGCGGCATCGCGGCGGCCCTGGCCCCATAGAGAGGCTACCATCTCGCCAAAAATAATGATCTCCGCGGCCGGCGCAAGGGAGGCGGCCGCAAGTTGGGAGAAGAGTTTGCCCATGACATCAGCAAAGCGCGCCGGATCGGGCCGGTCGTTCACCATGAACTGGGCTAGCGCCTGGCCGCACTCGAGAACCACAAGACGGTTCTCCGCAATGGCCCGCTCATAGTCTCCGCGGCTGCATCTCAGGTGTGCAACCAACCCGTCAATATGTGCCTGGGTTGCAATCACCAGGGCCGAGTTGCCCCCCTGAATCGCAGGCGCAATCAACTGGTCCAGCTTTTCAACCAGGAAGGAGTCTTCTCGATAAAAGCGGACAGAGTGGAAATGTGCCGGAATGGTGTCCCTGGTGGCGGGCGGCACGAGCGCGGGCCCGTTCCATAAATTCGCTGCTATAGCCATCCACCCCTCGCGGCAATCCGGGTTCCCAGGAATCCAGGCGCGCGTACACTCCTGCCAGGGAGAAAGATGCGTTTCCGTCTGCAAGGGTTGCACCCTGGTTGTCTGGACTGCCATCCCCACCGCGTGGGGGCCATCAACGCCGCGTGTGAGCGATTTCAGGGGCCTCATCCTTTTCGCCGGCCGCTGCCTCCGGATCAAGATGGTTCTGCGTAAGCCCGTCCTTCAAAAGCTGAAACGCCGCGTCAGGGGTGTCGGCAACCGTAAAGAGTTCTCGGTCGCGAGGCGAAATCGCGCCCTTATCCACCAGCGCGTCCAGGTTCAAAACCTCTTTCCAGTACGAGCCCCCATAAAGCACAACCGTAATCTTTTTCGCCAGCTTTTGGGTCTGGGCCAACGTCAGAATCTCGAACATCTCATCCAGCGTGCCAAAACCGCCCGGAAAAACCACCAAACCCTTCGCCAGATACGCGAACCAGTACTTGCGCATGAAGAAGTAGTGGAACTCGAAGTTCAGCGCGGGAGTAATGTAGCGGTTCGGGTACTGCTCGAACGGCAGCCGTATATTCAGCCCAATGGTTTTGCCGCCGGCCTCATAGGCCCCGCGATTGGCCGCCTCCATAATGCCCGGGCCGCCGCCGGAAGTCACCACAAACCGATGCCGCCGCGACCGCAGCGTGCGGGTCCATTGCGTCAGCAGGTAAGCCAGGCGGCGCGCATCCTCGTAGTAGCGAGCCATCTCCACCGCAGCCTGGGCTCTCCGCAAGCTCAGTTCGCTGGCCGTCCCCTGCTCAATCTCCGGTGAGCGAGCAGGCTGCTCCTGTTGCGGAGCGGCCTTCATTGACCCTGTATTTTCAAGTAGTTCCAACTCATGATGGGCTTCGTCGAACGCCCGGAACCGCGCCGACCCAAAGAAAACCACGGTATCCCGGATGCGTTCCCGACGGAATCGGGACAGCGGCTCGGAGTATTCCGAGAGGATACGCACAATGCGCCCGTCGGGGCTGTTGGTGAAGGCCGGATTTTCGTAAGCAAGGGGCGCGCTTTCAAGCTGAGGGGGCGGTTTACGAGGCATGGTATAGGTGTGTTTTCCTGATGTGGCGATGGTGTGAAATTACAGTCTCCGCTGCAAATTGGGCACCCCACATCTCGATTTTGAGATGTGGGTTACCGCTGCGGAACCGTAATTCGCTCTTTCTACTTTACCTCTGCTTGAAATGAATCGCGTCCTGCACCCCGATCCAGATATTCAAAAGCCCCAGACCGGACACAATTCCCCGCGTAATCCCATTCAGCACAAAAAACGACAGATGCGGAACCATCAGCAGCAGACGGTTGTCGCTCCAGAAGTGCGTCCAGGGCAGGACAAACACAATCAGCCCCAGGTACATCCGAACCACCACCCGCACCGAAAGCTCAAGGTATTGCAGCCACGCCGGAACCGCACCCGGTCGCCGTTCGCCGGGATCCTGCCGCGGCGGCGGTTGCGAAGTTGGCGGAACCTGCGAAGTCCCCTGCGAAAACAAGCTCGGCTGCTGCGACATGCGATGGTTCGATTCTACAGGTGGAACTCAATCCTTCGCGTTCCGCCTTCACAAGGCGCAACAAATTACCTCTCCGCCATCAATAGAAAAACGTAAACTCGTACGCGTCGCTTTTCGCAATGTATATCGCACGGAAACTCTTTGGATAACGAACGTGAGCGGCAGGCTCAATCCCCTGCGGAATCTGCAACGAAAACGAACGCTTCTGGAGCAAAAGCGCGCTCGTGATCATCGGCTCCAGAAAAATCGACTTTCCCCCGTAGAAGCCCACCAGCAAGGAACCCTTCCAGGGGATATTGCCATCGAAGTCGGTTTTCGGTGCAGAGTGCATTCCCATATAAGGGATGCATGCCCCTATGACCTTGCCGATCCCTGGCACGTCCTGATCCGGCGGCAACATGTAGCCGGCTGGTACGACTTGCGGCTTGACTGTATCTTTACAGTTGATCTCCCCAACCTCGTGCGGCGAAACGAAGTAAAAGTGGAAATCGAAATGCGGAACCTGGTAGGCAGATGGTCCATGACCATGCGGGTTCCAGTAAATATTGGCGTAAGTAAAGCCTGTCTCCTTTGCGACGGCAGGTGCAAAGGGAACGTCTATATCCTCCTTCGGGGGATATACCATGGGGGCATTTGCCGGCGCATGCTCGATCATTGCGACCGGTATCCTAAGACTGAATTGGGTAACTTTTCCCGCCCGCATCTGATAAGCAGTGCAAACCTGTGCGCCGTAAAGCGAACTGCATTGCTCATCTGCGGTTTTTTGTACCGCGGCCCGCGCTCCCACGCTCAACGCCAATGCCGTAGCCGTTCCCAGCAGCAAACACATTCCGTTCCGTACCATAAGACTCACTATGGTGCCTCTTGCAATCAAAAATTTTGGGGATGGATTGCTGAGGCCCAAGTATATGCTCTCAAGCAGACAGCCGTCAGAATCCGCGCACTAAATTTTCAGGTTCATAGCAACTTACGCCGCGTTCCGTGGTCTAATTGGACTGGCTTCTCTGCAGTCGGACCCACTTGCCCCCGTCTCTCGTTGCTGTGAAAGAAAAACCTGAACGGGAGGTTCAGAGCGCGGGATCTCGCCCGTGCTCGTAATCACATGAAACTACATAAATTTTTATTGGCATTCATAGCTATCTCTGTGGGCGGATTCTTCGCCATTTCATGCGGCACATCCACCGGTTCCGCTGGCAGCGGAATGGGCATGGCCACTGTATCGATTAGCGATCCGGCCACTTGCGCTGGACCCGGCGGCCCATTCGCACACGTCTATGTAACCATCACCGACGTCCAGGCCAACCTCAGCGCGACCGCGGGCAATTCCGACTCGGGTTGGACCGACCTCACCCCCAAACTCTCTTCTCAGCCTTCTCAAGCCAAACAGATTGACTTGCTGGGCCAGGCCAACAACTCTTGCTTTCTGGCCACACTCGGCGACGCTCAGGAACTCCAGGCCGGGAACTACCAGCAAATTCGCCTGATGCTGGCTCCCAACAGCGCTTCTGTTCCCAACAACGCCTGCGCCACCGCCGGAACCGCCAATTGCGTCGTGCTGACCGCAGACAACAGCGTTCACGCCCTCCAGCTTTCCAGCGAAGCTCAAACAGGAATCAAAATTCCTTCCGGGCAGATCGCATCAGGAGGATTCAATATTGCGGCGGGTCAAACCAAGGACCTGGACATCGATTTCAATACCTGCGCGTCCATCGTGCAGGAAGGCAATGGCCAATATCGACTCAAGCCAGTCCTCCATGCCGGTGAAGTGAGCACCACCTCCACCTCCATAAACGGAAGCGTTCTCGACAGCGCGACCGGAAACCCCGTGGACGGCCAAGCAATGGTGGCGTTGGAGCAGAAAGACTCAGCCGGCGTGGACAGAATCGTCATGACCACGATGACGAACACCGACGGCTCCTTCGTCTTCTGTCCGATCCCGGCCGGAACCTATGATGTCGTGATCGTCGGCATCAGCACATCCGGAACTGCCTACCAGCCCTCCGTCGTAACCGGAGTCGCGAACGGGCAGACCACCGGAAGCGTGAAGCTCTACTTGGGAGCTGCCGGCACGGCGGGACCAGCGACGTTCACAGGAATGGTCACCTCGCAAAACAGCTCCAGTGCCGGAACTGTGGCGGATGTGCAACTGAGCGCGCTCGAAGCCGACACCACCAGCGGTTCCACGTTCACGATTCCTCTGCTGCCAACGGCGACGCAGTCCTCGGCAACGCTGATGGTGGAGACGGCGCCCTCCTCAGGCACGCTGAACTGCCCCAGCGGCACCGACTGCGCGAACTACACAATGGAAGTTCCTGCGGGCGGCCTCTACATCGGGGCATACGCCACGACTGGATCCACGCTGACCCAGAGCGCGGCGCTGGCAACCTACACCATCGACGGAGTGACGGAAACCTGCACGCCGACCGAAGTGAAATCGGCTGCGACCACCCTGACGGGCGCGGGACCGTTTAACATCGCTATCTCAAACGCCTTGGCATTCACCGCCTGCCCGTAAACGACAACAGAAACAGATCGGGCCGGAACCTCTCCAGGGGTCCGGCCCATTCTATTTGTGCAATGCTGGTTGATTTACGCGTTTACCGTAGCATTCCGCCGCGGCCGCTTGTTCGCCTGCAACACCTTCTTACGCAGCCGCAGCGACTTCGGCGTAACCTCCACCAACTCGTCCTCTGCGATGAACTCAATCGCCTGCTCCAGATTCATCGCCCGCGGCGGCGTCAGCCGCACAGCTTCATCCGCATTCGAAGCCCGCATATTTGTCAGCTTCTTTTCGCGAACCACATTCACGTCCAGGTCATTGTCCCGCGAGTGCTCGCCGATAATCATCCCTTCATAAACTTCCACTCCCGGAGGAACAAACAGCACGCCGCGGTCTTCCAGCCCTTCCAGCGCGTATGCCGTCGTGCTTCCTGCCCGGTCCGCAATCAACGCCCCCGTCGGGCGCTGCGGAATCTCTCCCTGATACGGCGTGTAGCCGTCAAAAATTGAGTTCATCACAATGGTTCCGCGCGTCTCCGTCAGCAGTTCGCTGCGCAGCCCAATCAGCCCGCGCGACGGCACGCGAAACTCCAGCCGAACCCGCCCGTGACCATGCATCTTCACCATCTCGCCTTTGCGCGGCCCCAGCTTTTCAATCACCGTGCCTACAAACGTGTCCGGAATATCAATTGTCAGGTGCTCCACCGGCTCCATCACCTTGCCGTCAATCACGCGCGTCACAATTTCCGGCCGCCCTACCAGCACCTCGTAATCTTCGCGCCGCATCATCTCAATCAAAATCGCCAACTGAAGCTCGCCTCGCCCCAGAACCTTGAAGCTGTCCGGACTCCCCGTCTCCTCCACGCGAATCGAAACGTTCGTCAGCAGTTCCTTGTCCAGGCGCTCCCGCAAATTGCGCGACGTGACATACCTGCCTTCCCGCCCCGCCATCGGCGAGTTGTTCACCGAAAACTGCATCGCAATCGTCGGCTCATCAATCACAATCGGCGGCATGGGCATTGGATTTTCCAGCTCTGTGATCGTCTCGCCGATTGTTATCCCCTCAACCCCGGCAATCGCCACAATATCGCCCAACTCCGTCTCCGTAATGTCAATGCGCTTCAGCCCGCTGAAGCTGAACAGCTTCGTAATCCGCGTCTTCTGTATCGACCCGTCCAGCTTGCACACGCTCACTTCCTCGCCCGTGCGCAGCGTCCCGTTGAACACGCGCGCAATGCCCAGCCTCCCCAGATAATCCGAATAATCCAGGTTCGCAATCTGGATCTGCAGCGGCGCCCCCGCGTCGCCCGCATGTGCGGGAATCGTCTCAACAATCTGCTCAAACAGCGGCTGCAAGTCTTCGCCAGGCTGCTCCAGGTCCTTGGTCGCCGTGCCCACCTTGCCGTTCGTGTACAGAACCGGAAATTCAAGCTGGTCCTCATTCGCATCAAGATCAATAAAGAGGTCATAGACCTCATTCAGCACTTCCTGCGGCCGCGCATCCGGCCGGTCAATCTTGTTGATCGTCAAAATCACCGGAAGTCCCGCCTCCAGCGCCTTTGAAAGCACATACCGCGTCTGCGGCAGCGGACCCTCCGAGGCATCCACCAGCAGCATCACGCCGTCCACCATCTTCAGCGCGCGCTCCACTTCTCCGCCAAAATCGCTGTGGCCGGGGGTGTCGACAATGTTGATCTTAATCTCGTGGTACCAGATGGCTGTGTTCTTGGCCAAAATAGTAATGCCGCGCTCACGCTCCAGTTCATTGGAATCCATCACGCGCTCCACCAGGGTTTCATTGGCGCGAAATGCGCCGCTCTGGCGCAGCATGGCGTCTACAAGAGTGGTTTTTCCGTGATCCACGTGGGCGATGATAGCGATGTTGCGAATAGCTGAATTCAAAACAGTTGGAGTTCCTGACCCTTCCAGTGTTGGAG
>JBOGMA010000346.1:0-3332 GCA_050746465.1 Acidobacteriaceae bacterium | reverse complement strand
GTGCAGGGCGTGAGCACGCTGTATGTCTTCTTCCAGTCGGACCCGGCGCATCCAATCGCCCTGCGGCATCAGCCGGACCGTTTGTGGCTGGGTAAGGAGTGGGGAGAGGATTACGGTTCTGCCTGGGGAATCTCCGTTCGGCCGGCTAACTTGATGCGGCGTTCCGATCACGCGGATCATGATGGGATTGAGGATGATTTTCTAGATCAATCCAGTGTGGTCCATTATTTCAAGGAGGGGCAATGGACGGCGCTCGATTCCAACTCGTAGCGTTCTCCTGATCTGTCATGCCGGACATCTATATCGCCGCCGCCGTCCGCACCGCAATAGGCAAAGCTCCGCGTGGAGCGCTCTCCTCGATACGCCCTGACGACATCGCAGCCGTTGCACTCCGTGGCGCGCTGGATCGTGTTCCGCAACTCGATCCGGCGGAAGTGGAGGACGTGATTCTGGGATGCGCCATGCCGGAAGGCGAGCAGGGGCTGAACGTGGCCCGCATCGCCGCCATGCGTGCCGGACTGCCTGCGTCAACTTCGGCGATGACCATCAACCGCTTCTGCTCCTCCGGTTTGCAGGCCATCGCGCTGGCTGCGGACGCCATTCGTGCCGGCCGCGCCCAGGTAGTCCTGGCCGGAGGAACCGAATCCATGAGCATGGTTCCGATGGAGGGCAACAAATTCAGCGCGAACCCCTGGCTGGTGGACCATTATCCTGACGTGTATCTTTCCATGGGACTGACGGCTGAGAACGTGGCTGCGAAATACGGCATCACCCGCGAGCAGGCCGACGAATTCGCCCTCTCCAGCCATCACAAGGCCCTGGCGGCGATCCAGGCCGGAAGATTTGAAGAAGAGATTGTGCCTGTTCCGGTTGCAAACGGCGAATTCAAGATTGACGAAGGGCCACGCGCCGACACCTCTGCCGAGGCTCTCGCGAAATTGAAGCCCGCATTCCATTCGAAAGGGACAGTCACGGCGGGAAATTCATCGCAAACTTCCGATGGAGCGGCGGCCGTGGTTGTGATTTCCGAGCAGCGAGCGAAGGAATTGAACATCAAGCCGCTGGCCCGCTTTGTCAGCTTCGCCACCGCGGGAGTCGCGCCGGAAATCATGGGCATCGGGCCGGTCGATGCAATTCCCAAAGCGCTGAAGCTGGCGGGACTCACGCTCGACCAGATCGACTTGATTGAGTTGAACGAAGCCTTTGCCGCGCAGGCGCTTGCCGTCATTCAGCAGGCCTGGCTTGATCCGGCCAAAGTCAACGTAAACGGAGGAGCCATCGCACTGGGGCATCCGTTGGGCTGCACCGGAGCCAAACTGACGGCAACCATCCTGCACGAACTCAAGCGCCGCAAGCTGCGCTACGGGCTGGTGACGATGTGCGTCGGCGGCGGCATGGGCGCGGCGGGAGTAGTGGAAGCTTTGAGTTGAGGAATCCGAAATTTCGGTCCCAGGCCCCGAGAATAAGGCTCGAGAATTACTCGCTCAACCGGCCACCTGCTTCAAATCTGCGCGTGTGTTTTCGTAAGTCGTGTTGTAGGCCAGCAGAGCGGGATCCGGCTCGGTGCCCCAGTTCTGGCAGGCCTTCCGGTACACATCCGGCCACCAGTTCCGGTGCTCTGTCTTGCCCTCATTGCGCCATTTCGACCAATCCACCAGGACTCGCGACCACACATTTTCGCCATAAGCGAGCGCTTCCGTTTGCGACCCGATCTCCGGAACCAGCCACTGGCGCCCATTCCGTGCGTGCAGAACCTCGTCGGCCCAGTCGTAGTCCTGAATCAGCATCGTCAGCCGGTTGGCCGTGGCCACGGCAATCTCCCACTCATTCTCTTTGCCGTTCTTCTTCGGCATCAGCCCCTGCTCAATCGCGTACAGAACCGCATGGCGGTCCTTTGCCGACAGTTTCGTATTCAGCCCGAGAGACCAGGTAAAATTCAGCGGAATCGTCGTCCAGTCAATGTTCATGGAGGCGAACCCGACCTCCCCCATCATCGCGTGCCGCGCTTCGTCCCATAACTGGCGAGTCATGTCGCGGTAATACTCCCACGGCTTCCCCGGCGTCTCCGCCATGATGCTCGACATGACTTCCGGAACGTCAATTTCTCTCATCCGCTTGAAGTACAGCATGATCGATTTCGGAAGCGGTTCAACCTCCGGATTGAACAGCATCGCTTCCGCATTCACTCCCATGTTGTAGGGATCGATAAACCGCTCGTCGCGCTGCGGAACTCCGTTGTATCTGTGGGGTGTCGCGGAAAAGGCACGCTCCACTTTCTCCCCGCTCGGCGCGACCGATCCGTCCAAATCCCCAGCCGCCGCCAGCAGCCGCTCCAGAGTGGAAGTCCAGAACTCGAGCGCATCACGCTTGTTTTCGCTGATCAGGCAATCTACGGCTTCCTGCCCGTACTGCTCCACGTCCTCCATTTCCACCAGCGTCAGCCGGCACACGCGATAGGTCGGATGATCAAACAGCTTGTTCGTCTCCTCCATCATCCGCCGCAGAGCGCGGGTCACCGCCGGGACAGCATATTCATACAGGCCCAGCGCCACTGCCTCCGTCTCTCTCGCCGCAAGAATTTCGTCAAATAAAATGTCCAGCGACGAATCCGGGCACACCTCCAGGCCATGCGGCGGCTGCCGCATCTCTCGAACCCTCCTGGCGAACTCGGGCACGTGCTCCGCGCAATAGTGACCGTGCAGGCTGAACGCCATCTTGAGTTCGTAAATTGGAGTCGCCGCAATCCGATCGACAAAAATCCCATGCAGCCTCTTAAGCGACCAGTGCAGGCGCTTCAATCGCGCCACTGACTCCGTCACCGTCAATCCCTTGGTAGTGGCGTCCGCCATCGTCTGCAGGCCAACCAGCGGAGGCAGGCCCGCGTAACCCTGATAATGCTCGAGCGAGCCAATCCCACCGATCTCTTCCCGTGTCGTCATCATCTCTGACCCGCTTCTTTAAAAAGGTTCCCCAACATCAAATCCTAATTTCTTTAGATTCGCCGCGTCTCTGCGGATGTTGACCCAAATCTGTACTCCATTCGCCCAATTCTCCGGAAAAGAACTGTGAACAATGCCCACTGGATTAAAATCTGCCCATGAAAGCGCAGTTCGAAAAGGTAACCCCGGGCGGCTCATCCTTTCTTACTTTTGAACGCGTCGCCCCGGAATTCCCATTCCGCTGGCATTACCATCCCGAATTTGAGCTCACATTAATCACCGATAGTTATGGGCAGCGGCTTGTGGGCGACGGAATCTCCGACTACGGCCCCGGAGATCTGGTTCTGCTCGGGCCCAACCTGCCCCACAGCTATCGCTCCGGCCCGCCCGGGC
>JBOGMA010000345.1:0-5549 GCA_050746465.1 Acidobacteriaceae bacterium | reverse complement strand
GCGCAAGCGCGCCGCGCCATCCGCGCTCAACAGCGGCAGATGCAGAGAAATTAGATCCAGCATCGGCAGCTTTCGAAAAGCGGGATCATCTGTTCCCGTCAGCCTGTGCAGATCATCCAACGTCAACCCGCACCACGGAGCCCGCAGCACCGAGAGCCACGCCACGCGGTCCATGGGATGCAGCAGCGCGCGGACCAGCGACATTAGATCAATCAACTCCTGCCGCTCGTTCAGCTTTTCCAGCTCGACCGCGCGAAAAGGAATCTCCCGCTCCCGCAGCAGCTTCACTATGTGCGCAAGGTGAGGACGCGAACGCACCAGGATCGCTACCCGGTATTCGCCGCGCTCATCCACCGCCCGCTGAATTTGCTCTCGATGCCCGGCAACAATCTCCAACACCTGCTCGGCTTCAGCCACGCGCGCAGCATCTCTTTCACCGGGCTCCATCTTCCCATCTGCGCCACCGATAATCTGTGGGTGCACCTCAACGCCTCCGCCGGGCAGCGCCGGATTGTGACCAAAGGTATGCGCATACTCGATGTGCCCGGCTCCCGCACTTTTGCCAAACACTTCCGCAAACATCTCGTTCCAGCATGAAGTCAGCCCTTCATGTGATCGGAAGTTTGTCGTAAGCTCCACCAACTCACACTCGACTGTATGTTCCTCGGCGACGAGGCCCGCTCTTGCGACTTGATCGAACAGCTCAACCTCAGCTTGCCGAAACAGATAAATCGACTGCATGGGATCGCCTACCAGAAAGCAGGTTCTGCCATCAACCTGCTCCCACGCTCGAATCAGTTTTTGCAGCAGCATCAATTGGCTGCGCGATGTGTCCTGGAACTCATCCACAAGCAGGTGGCGAATATTGCCGCTTAGCGCCAGCAGTACCTCGGGGCTCGCATCGGTGTCCAGAACCATGCTTGCGGCGATGCTCAATTCGGTGAAGTCGACCGTATTCCGCTCGGCAAACAACACCTGCAGTTCCGCCACCGCCAGCCGCAGCACCATAAAAATATGCTTCAGTGTCTCCCATTGCTGCTCGTCATATCGAGGCTCCGGCAGAACACGCGCCGCGCATAGCGCCTCCCGCAAGGTGCCAACCCGGAAGAATCTCTCAAGCAGCGCACCCATGCGCAGCTTCTCTTTTTTACCTTCCAATGGAAAGCCGGCTTTGCTATTCAACCCGCTCGCTTTCCGCCATTCATTCCCGGTCAGCAGAAAATTAGCCAGGCAGCGCCATTGCTCCGTCTCCATGAGATCGGGTCGAGGCAACTCGCGCAAGACCTCCAGCGTAGCGACGGCCCTGTTGCCGTTTCCGCACGCGTATCGTGCCAGGTCCACCAGTTCCGTCGCTAGCGCCGGCTGCGTCATCAGCAGCCGGTAAACTTCTCCGTGCACCCGTTTTATTTCATCTCGGAACGGCTGCTCCAGGTGTGACCGCGCCCTTTCCCAGTCCTCCTCGCCCATTTCACCAGCCAGCGGAAAGGCGCGTATCCATTGGTCGCGCCTGTCCAGCATGCCGGCAATCAACTCCGCACACTCTGCCAAATTATTGTCCCGCAGAGCCAGCAAATGTTTGAGGGCTTGGTTTGAGCCCAACCGCTCCAGCGTGCGCCGCGCGGCCTCGGCATAAAGCGGCTTCGCGTTTTCTGTGGGCGCAAGGCCTCCTCCCATTCGCGACAAAAGCGGCTGATTGCGCGCGATGCTCAAGCACAACGAATCAATGGTTTGTATATTCAGCCTGTGCGGCTGCTCCAGCAATCGCCACCCACGCGCTTCCGAGTGCGCCAGCACTGCTCGCGCAAGGGAAATCTCCTCATTCTCATCCGGATCTGCCGTTTCCCGCGCGGCCGTTTCCAGATACCCCAGCACCCGCCCGCGCATTTCCGCCGTCGCCGCCCGCGTAAACGTAATCGCCAGAATTTCTTCTGGATCGTCAACCGCCGCCAGCAGCTTCAAAAAACGCCGCGTCAGCAATTCAGTCTTGCCGGAACCGGCCGGCGCACGCACCAGGAATGACTGCTCAATCGCCAGCGCACGCTCTCTCTCGGTTGAATCGGCGGGTAGATTACTCGTTGTCGTCATCCTGCTCCGCCTCCAACTCCTCCATAACCGTGTCACGCATCTCGGCCACCCGACAAAGCCCCGGCATCGGGCAATACCTGCAGGTCGCTTTCCCTTCTTTTGGATCGACCGCCGCCTCGCCACGCAGGAATTCTCCCGCTAACGACAACAGTGCTTGCTCCCATTCATCCCGCATCGCTTCGGAATATTCAACTTGGCCAAGCGCGGCAGAAGCCTTCGCATTCGGAAGCAGTTGCTTGTTCAGGTCCGCCACGCTGCCGGTGAATCCTGTCTCTCCCGCGCGAATTTTCGCAAACAGCACCCCGCGCACGTTCTCTACGTTGCCGAACACCGCATACAGCGGTAACTGCGGTTCGTTCAAACGCGGCCCCTCCCAGTCGTGCGGAGAAACCTTTCCCGTCTTGTAATCAATCAATAACCGCTCGGAGTTCGCGACGCGGTCAATTCTGTCCGCCCTGAGTCCCAGCTTCAACCCGCCCACGTTTACGTCTTGCAGATTTGCTTCGCAACCAGTCACCTCGAAGGGAGACCGCTCCGCCTCTACCTTCATCCATTCCGTAAGCCGCTTGTGCAGCCTGCGCTGTTCGCTCTCAAGATACGCCTGAATCCATTCATCCATGGGAGGATCGAGCCGCGAAAAAACTTCCGCAATGGCTGAGCGGACGATCTCGTCCAGACGTCCCTCGCGAGTGGCAGCCTGAAGATCAAACAGCGTGTGCAGCGTACCATCCTTCGGCAACCATATTTTCTCAAGCGTCTTGTGCAGCAGGATTCCACGATCCGCGGCAGACAGTCCCCACTCCTGCCGGCTCAGCGGCTCGGCCCGCAGGCGTTTCGCGGCAAACGCCTGGAAGGGGCACGCGGCCTGGAGCTTCAGCACTTCCGATCCGCCCGGCGAGCGGTCCTCCGCCCATGCCAGCATTCCCGTCGCATCCTCAACATCCTCCAGCTGTGCCGCACCGAAGTCTCCCGGCTCAACCAAAGCAGATGTGTCCCGCCACTCGGCGTCGGCTGGCAACAGCGGAGACGGGCGCAACTCGCCGTCTTTATTGCGCTCTGCATAGCTGAACACAACGGCCGGGGCGCTCTTCGCAACGCGGTCCGTCACCGCCTTGGCCAGCTCAAGATCATTCTCAGCATCCGCATAGGGCATTTTGAATCGACGCTGCAGTTCGTTCGGCAACAGCGGATGAGGACGCCCGCGAGGGGGCCAGCTTTGGTCGTCAACCGATAAAAACCAAAGCGCGTCGAACTGCTGACCTGACGCTTCCAGCGCGCCCATCACCTGCACCGGAGCGCCGCGCGACTCTGCTGAAAAGATCGTCTCCCGCGCGTGAGCTTCCAATGCCTTGAGAAACTCTCCGTAGTCCATTCGCTTGCCGTCAAAATCCAGCAAAGCGATATCGTCTAGCACACGCTCCCAGCGCCGAACCGCCTGAAAATGGAATGTGCTCCGCTCCGCCGCCCCCGGCCAGCCCGCTTCATGCAGCAGCAGTTGCGCAAGTTCAGTCCACTGCCCCGGCAACCGGATTACCTCCGCAATCCGATTCGCAACCGCTGCCCTATGCGCCGCCTTCAGCTTCGCCGGCATCGGAAACCTCAACTTCTCAGCCCGCCTTGCAAACTCCTCTACGCCGGTGCTCATCGAGAGCAATCCAAAATCCCGCAGTTTCGCGTCCTGGCGCGCGAGCGCAAGGTACTCATCCCCGCCCGAGCCCCAGAACCCCGACAACAGCAACCACGAAATCTCCTCCTCCCGCAGTGGTGCATGCATCCAGCGCAGCAAAAGCAACGCGGCGCAAATCACCGGAGCATCCGCGAGCGGCAGGCCCAGCGAGAACTCAAACGGCATCGCCTGCGAGGAGAATATATCGTCGCTCTCCGGCATCAACTCACGTCGAAAGACGCGCTCAATCTCGCTCCTCACCGCGTGCAGATCTGGCACGATAACACCGACTCGCTCCTCCTGGTTCTGTTCAATCTGGTTCTGTTCAATCTGGTTCTGTTCAATCTGGTTCTGTTCAATCTGGTTCTGTTCAATCACCTCCCGCACCTGCCAGGCGCAAGCTGTGATCTCATCGCGGAATGAAGGAGCCCGCTGAAATTCGACCTGCGGATCAGCACAATCCGTTTTTGCTATCTCCACTCGAACACCGCAACCCGCAAGGGCTCGCAGCAATCCGTTCTGCGCCGGAGTAATGCGGTCGAAGCCCACCAGCAAAATCTCGTCCGGCCTCACGGCTTGCGGCAGCCCTGCGGCAACTCTCGCCTCAAGTCCAGCGCCCGGCATCCAGTTGCGCTGGGTGCACTCTTTGTCAAATTCCTGTGCCCATCCCCGGAATGCCTCGGCATCCGCCTTTCCCCACGGATGTTTGCGCTCCTCATGCGCCTGATAAGCGCTCAGCAGCGCGTAGGCGCTCTCCGCCAGTGCGGCCATGTTTGACGGCGAGACCAGGGACTTCGCGCGTTCGCTCTGAACCCGCGTCCAAACGCTGCGCTCCTGCAAGCTTGTCAGAAGCAGCGGGGCCGTTCCATCCAAAAGCGCCAGCGTTTCCCACTGCCGACGAAGCCAGGTCTCCCAGTCTTCAATGGGCGGGGTTGACCACGCCTGCCGCCCCGAAGCGCGTTGTACCAGACCATATTCGCGCTGCAGCCATCTCGCCGCTCGTGCGTTGGCAGTCAAAATCGTCGCCCCGGCGGCGAACGCGCGCGCAATTTCCGACGAAATCCTCATATCGATTCAGAAGTGAAACACAAGTGTAAACTGACCAGAGATGCGCTTTTCAATTCGATTTTCAGTCGCGCTCCTGGCGGGTGTTCTCGCCGTGGTTTGCGGATGTCGCAGCGCCTCAAGCCCGTCGTCTTCGGCCGCACGAGACGTCAGGCAATATCACATCCGCGGAGTTGTGGTTTCGACGGATCCGGCAAAGGGCGAAATCACGCTCGACAATGACGCCATACCCGGATTTATGGACGCCATGGTCATGCCCTACGCGGTCAAAAATCCGAACGTCATCACGGAGCTTCATCCGGGCGACACCATCACCGCGACCCTGCTCGCCTCCGACACCTCAGATGTGCTGGACCAGGTCGTCATCGTCGGCCAGGCCAGGGCCGATTACCTGCCGCCAGTTCAGTACAATCCCCTCAACCCCGGCGAAAGCGTCCCCAATTTCAAATTCCTCAACCAGAGCAACCAGACCATCAACCTCGCGCAGTTCCACGGTAAAGTCCTGCTCGTGACCTTCATCTACACGCGCTGCCCGCTGGCCAACTACTGCCCGCGCATGAGCCGCAACTTTGCCGAAATCAACCAGGCGCTCGCTGAAGACCCTGCTCTGTACAAGAAAACGCACCTGCTCAGCGTCAGCTTCGATCCAACTTATGACACGCCCAAAGTCCTGCGCAGTTATGGCGGAGCCTACACCGGCAAATACACAGAAGAGACTTTCAAACACTGGGAC
>JBOGMA010000344.1:0-4601 GCA_050746465.1 Acidobacteriaceae bacterium | reverse complement strand
CGTCGCGTCTCTCCGCGACGTTGAGTCTTCCGACGCCGTGCTGATCCTTGGCGAGGACCTCACCAATTCCGCGCCGCGCCTGGCGCTCAGTGTGCGGCAGGCATTGCGCCAGCAGTCTTTCCAAACTGCACAAAAAGTGCGCGTTCCATTGTGGATGGATGATGCCGTCCGCGAGCTCGCGCAAGGCACAAGGAGCCCATTGTTCATCGCGGCCCCCGGCCCCACGCGACTCGACGACGTAGCCACAAAGGTTTTCCGAGCAGCACCTGACGACATCGCCCGGTTGGGATTCGCCATTGCTCACGAACTCGACGCGAAAGCACCCGAAGTCGCGAACCTGCCGGACGAACTTCACGATCACGCGCGCGCCATCGCGCAGGCCCTCACCAGCGCCAAGCACCCTCTGGTCATTTCGGGATATAGCTGCCGTAATCAATCCGTAATCGAAGCCGCCTCAAACGTTGCGAAAGCATTATGCGACACCGGCCGCTCCGCCGCGCTCAGCTTTACCGTGCCCGAATCCAATAGCATCGGGCTCGCACTGATGGAAGCCCCATCACTCACCGAAGCTGTCACCAAAGCGCAAAGCGAAGGCGGAGCGACACTCATTGTTTTGGAAAACGACCTGTACGGTCGCCTGTCAAAGAAAGCCGCAGACCAATTGCTCAACTCCGCAGCCCACGTGATCGTCCTCGACTCCATCGAGAACGACACTACGGCAAAAGCAGAACTTCTCCTTCCCTCCGGCACCATTGCCGAATCCGACGGAACCCTGATCAGCAGCGAAGGCCGCGCGCAGAGATTTTTCCAGGTCTTCCCCGCGCCGGGAGAAGTGCAGGAAAGCTGGCGCTGGCTCGGAGAACCATCCTGGGCCTCGCTCGACGACGTTCTCATCGCGCTCGCGCAGGATATGCCCCAGCTTGCGCCAGTTGTCGGGGCCGCACCGTCGTCACACTTCCGCCTCGCAGGCGCAAAGGTGCCGCGCGAGCCGCATCGCTACAGCGGACGCACCGCAATGACGGCGAACATCACGGTCGTCGAGCCCAAGCCGCCCACTGACCCCGACGCCGCGCTCAACTACTCCATGGAGGGCGCGTCGCTGCAACCACCGGGCGCTCTGCAACCGTTCTTCTGGACCCCCGGTTGGAACTCGATTCAAGCCGTCAACAAATTCCAAAGCGAAATCGGCGCCGCGCTGCGAGGCGGCGATCCCGGCGTTCGCCTGTTCGAGCCTTCGGTAGAAGCGGCGTACCTCACCACCATCCCGGCTGCATTCCCCCGCCGCGACGGCGAATGGATGGTCATCCCCATCCAGCATATCTTCGGTTCAGACGAGCTAAGCATGCACGCGCCCGGCGTCGCCGAGCTTGCGCCTAAGCCGTATCTCGCCTTGAGCCCAGCGGATGCCGCAACCTTCGGCACAGACGGAAACACCATCGAAGTTGACCTCGAAATTGGCGGCGAAAAACAGCGGTTTCCGCTCAAAGTGCTGCCGGAGTTGCCCCCCGGAGTAGCGGGCATTCCGGCTGGCCTGACGGCATTCCGCGGAGAGGAGCTTCCGGCGTGGAGCCGGATCGAGCGAGCCAAATGACCAGCCCTTATCCATTTGCGGCCATCTTTGGAATCATCATCGTGGCGCTGAGCCTTGCTGCATTCCTCATCTGGCTGGAGCGCCGTCTCCTCGCCTTGTGGCAGGACCGCTATGGCCCAAACCGCACCGGACCATTCGGCCTGCTGCAAGTGCTTGCCGACATGATCAAAATCTTCACGAAAGAAGATTGGATTCCGCCCTTCGCGGACAAAGCCGTCTTTGTCATCGCGCCTGCCATCATCATGGTCACGGTGCTCATGTCCTTCGCCATCGTGCCCTTCGCCCCGGGTATCTGGGTAACGAATTTCAACATCGCCGTGCTGTTCTTCCTCGGCATGTCTTCGCTCGGCGTCTACAGCATTGTGCTGGCCGGCTGGTCTTCTGGAAACAAATATTCACTTCTCGGCGGTCTGCGCGCCGCCGCGCAAATGATGAGTTATGAGGTCTTCATGGGACTCTCGCTCATGGGAGTCGTCCTGCTCTCCGGCTCCTTCAACCTCACCACCATCGTCGACGCGCAGAAGAACCTCTGGTTCATCGTTCCGCAGTTTTTAGGCTTCGTGCTCTTCCTCATCGCGGGCGTAGCCGAGGCGCGACGCCTGCCCTTCGATCTGCCTGAAGCAGAAGCCGAGTTAGTCGCAGGCTTCCACTCCGAATATTCCGGCATGAAGTTCGGAATGTTCTTCGTTGGCGAGTATCTCGGTGTTCTGTTGATTTCGTCCATGATCACGGTACTGTTTCTCGGCGGCTGGAGAGGCCCGTTATTGCCGCCGCTTCTGTGGTTCTTCATCAAGATGTTTGCGTTCGTCTGCTTTTTTATACTGCTGCGGGCCACGTTGCCCCGGCTGCGCTTTGACCAGTTAATGTCGCTGGGCTGGAAGGTAATGCTGCCGCTCGCGCTGGCGAATTTGCTGGTTACCGGCGCAATTGTGACGGTATTCAAATAACACCGGGAGGAAAGGCGTGTTGCCATGCTGAGTGTGCTGCGAACAATCTGGAGCGTCTTCCTGCACATGTTCCATCGGCGCGTGACCATCCAGTATCCCGAACAGAAGCCATATCTGACCCCGCGTTACCGCGGCCGCATCATCCTGTCGCGCGACCCCGACGGAGGCGAGCGCTGCGTCGCGTGCCAGCTCTGTGCCATCGCCTGCCCTGTCGATTGCATCGCGCTGCAGGGCACCGAAGACGAAAACGGCCGCCGCTATCCGGAATTCTTTCGCATCAATTTCTCGCGCTGCATCTTCTGCGGGTATTGCGAAGACGCCTGCCCCACTTACGCCATTCAACTTACGCCGGATTTCGAGATGTCGGAATTCAACCGCCAGAGCCTGGTTTACGAGAAGGAGGATTTGCTGATCGATGGCCAGGGCAAGTATCCCGGCTATAACTTCTGGCGAGTTTCCGGCGTGAAGATCGGCGGCAAGGACAAAGGCGAATCCGAAAACGAGCTGCCCCCAACTGACCTGCGGAGGCTGGGACCATGACGACGTTCCTCCAATGGGCGTTTTACGTAGCGGGCGCCATCGCCGTTTTCTCAACCATAATGGCCATCACCCGCACCGTCGCGGTGCATGCGCTGCTCTATCTCATCGTCTCGCTCCTGGCGCTCGCAGTTGTGTTCTATGCCATGGGAGCCCCGCTCGTCGCCGCGCTTGAAGTCATCATCTACGCCGGAGCCATCGTCGTTTTGTTCCTCTTCGTCGTCATGATGCTGAATCTGGGAGGCGAAACGCGCAAGACCGAACAACTCTGGCTCTCCGGCAAAACATGGATTGGACCGCTAATCCTTTCCACTATTCTGCTCGCCGAAGTCATCTACCTCATCACACAAGGCCCCATCACCGGCGGCATCGGCGCAATGACGGAACCAAAAGCCATAGGTCTAGCCCTCTACGGGCCCTACCTCATCGGCGTGGAACTCTCTTCCATGCTGCTGCTCGGCGGCCTCGTGGGCGCATGCCATCTCGGCAAAAGGGAGGAGCGCGCATGACGCAACTGCCCATGAGCTACGGTCTGGTCCTTGGCGGAATCATCTTCGCGATTGGGCTGGTCGGGCTGCTCATGCGCCGTAATCTTTTGTTCATTCTCGTTGCGCTTGAAATTATGCTCAACGGAGCGGGCGTCGCTTTTGTGGCCGCAGGCTCGCGATGGGGCCAGCCTGACGGCCAGGTCATGTTCCTGTTCATCCTTGCCGCGGCCGCGGCGGAAGTCTCCGTTGGCCTCGCCCTGGTGCTTCGTTTCTATCACCGGCACGGCACGTTGGACGCCGATGCGGGAAGCGAGATGCGCGGATGAGTCTCCTCGGCCTGCTTTGGCTCGTACCGGCGATTCCATTCGCAAGCGCGCTTGTGCTGGCTGTGGTGCGCCTTCCCCGCAGAGTCGTCGCGTGGCTCGCCGTCTGCTCCATCGCCGCTTCGTCCATCATTTCGCTCATTGTCGCCTTCACCTTCCTGCACGCGCCGCCTGCTGGCAACGCCTATGTTGAGGTGCTGTGGAACTGGATAAGCGTGGACGGCTTCCATCCGCAAATCGCGCTTTATCTCGACCCGCTCTCGCTGATCTTCATGATCGTGGTGGCGTTCGTCAGCTTCCTCATTCACCTCTATTCCACTGAATTCATGATCGGCGACGACGGCTATAAGCGCTTCTTCGCCTACATGAACCTTTTCGTCGCCTCCATGCTCACTCTGGTGCTGGCGAACAATCTGCTGCTGCTCTATCTCGGGTGGGAAGGCGTTGGCCTCTGCAGCTATCTGCTCATCGGCTTCTGGTATCGCGACCCGGTCAACGGACTCGCCGGACGCAAAGCCTTCATCGTCACCCGCGTGGGCGACACCGCCTTCATCATCGGAATCTTTCTGCTCTTCCATCAACTGGGCACGCTCAACATTCAGGACCTCATGCTGCGGGCGCAACAGCATTGGCAGATCGGCGCAGGCGCAGCGGTTGCGGCTGCGTTTCTCCTGCTCGGGGGCGCCGTCGGCAAGTCCGCGCAACTGCCGCTGCA
>JBOGMA010000343.1:0-3081 GCA_050746465.1 Acidobacteriaceae bacterium | reverse complement strand
GTGAGCTGAGCCAGCGGCCGCGCCGACTTCCAGAAGGAGACGGCATCGGCGTACTTCCTTTCTCTAAGAAGGGAGGCGACCTCCGGGCCGAATTCTCTGTGTGTCAACCACATTGATTGGCCCTCCGGAGTGCTCGCCGCGAGCATTCCTTCGGTTCGTTGCTAAAAGCCGTTTGCAATCAGAAAATCGACGGTCAAATCAAATCCCGATTTCCGTTCTCGCTCCGCGGCCCACTTTATTAAGATGTCAGCTTCCACGTTCACGGGTGCTCCAATCTTCAGCGCGTGAAGATTGGTCGCCGCATACGTGTGAGGAATCACGGCAACCGTAACCGTCTTGCCGTCCCACGCGGCGATGGTCAGGCTGATGCCTTCTATCGCAATCGAGCCTTTCTCCACAACATAGCGTCGAACATTTTCCGGAACCTCCACCTTGAGCCGCCAATCCGTCTGACTCTTGTCTGCACTCGGGTTAACGGGTTCGAGCGCCAGCAGAGTTCCGGTCCCGTCCACATGCCCCTGCACAACGTGGCCGCCCAGCGGAGTCCCCGCCGCCGTAGGCAATTCCAGATTCACGACCGACCCAGTCGCAAGCTGCGTCAGCGAAGTCCGCGCCACAGTTTCGGCAGCAAGATCGGCATGAAAAACTTCCGGGCCAATATCCAGCGCAGTCAGGCACACTCCGCTGACCGCAATGCTGTCTCCCGTCTTCAGCTTCGGCGTGAGCGCGGGCGCAGAAACGGAAATGCGCTTCGCCCCAGCGCGATTCTCAACGCCAAGGATGCTGCCGGTAGTTTCGATCAGTCCGGTGAACATAAGAATAGGGTACAGCGTTCAGCGGTCGGCCTTCACGGCCCATGGATCGCGGAGCCAGGCTTGGAGTTGGCGATCGCGCCCGAAGGATCTTTGCCGCGTACGCACGGGCTGAATCTGGATGCTCTCGGAAGCCTGCACGAACGGAATCGCTGCCGGGCCGAGAAAAATCGGCGAGTAGAAGAGGCTCAGCTTGTCCGCGTGTCCATTCAGCGCCGCGGCGTTCAGTTGCGCGCCGCCTTCCAGCATGGCCGAGGTGATCTCCATTTCACCTAGACGCCGCAGAACCCATGCGAGCGATACGCGATCTACTCCCGGCTCGTTTTCTGTCGGCTCCACCTTCACGCCAGCCGCTTCCAGCGCGGGTCGGCGTCCTGCGTCTGGAGCCACGCAAAACACCAGCACATCCTCCTTCGTGGTTTGCACAAGGCAAGAATCCAGCGGCAGCCGCAGATGCGAATCGAGCACCACCCGCAGCAGAGACCGCCGGCGTGGAAGCCCACTGCGATCCGTAAGCAGCGGATCATCCGCAAGAACTGTGCCAATTCCGGTAATCAGAGCATCGGACGCATGGCGCATTCGCTGCACTTCCGCCTGCGACTCCGGTCCGGTCAGCATAACGGGGGCTCGCGCCTTGCGGCTCTTAGGGCCAGGCGCAATGCCTCCATCCTGTGATACCGCGGCCTTCAGCGTGACAAAGGGCAGATGCGTCCTGATATAGCGCGCAAACCCATCATTCAGCTCGCGTGCCTCTTCACACAGCAGCCCAACGTCGACCTGGATTCCCGCCGCGCGCAATCGCTCCAGCCCGCATCCGTTCACCACCGGGTTGGGGTCGGCTGTGGCGACGACCACCCGCGCCACTCCAGCCTCAATCAGTGTGTCGGCGCAAGGCCCGGTACGCCCGCAGTGGCTGCACGGTTCCAGAGTGACGTAAGCCGTCGATCCTTTCGCCGCGGCCCCGGCGGCTTTCAACGCCACCACTTCAGCGTGATCGCGCTCCTCGTAGGCATGGAAGCCTTCGCCGACAGCTCGATCGCCCTTGACGAGCACGCAGCCCACAGCAGGATTCGGCGAAGCAAGCCCGACAGACTTCTGCGCAAGCTCAAGAGCGCGCCTCATCCAGCGCTCGTCCTGATGAGAGAATTCCGTCACACTAGCCTTCAAGGAGTGAGTTGACGAAAGCCTCGCTGTCAAAGGGCAGCAGGTCGTCGATTTTTTCGCCAACGCCGACATAGCGCACCGGCAGCTTGAGGTCGCGCGCAATCGCCACCACGATTCCGCCCTTGGCCGTGCCGTCGAGCTTCGTCAGCACGATCCCTGTCACTCCCGCCGCCTCCGTAAACAGTCGAGCCTGTTGCAATCCGTTCTGCCCCGTCGTGGCGTCAATCGAGAGCAGCACCTCATGCGGCGCGTCAGCAATGAACTTCTGCGTAATGCGGCGCATCTTGTCCAGCTCGGTCATCAAGCCGGTTTTGGTGTGCAGCCGTCCCGCCGTATCCACAATCAGGTAATCGATTCCGCGCGCCTTCGCCGCCTGCAGCGCGTCAAACAGCACCGCCGAGGGATCGCCGCCCTGCCGCGACTTAATCATCTCAACACCGCTGCGCTGGCTCCAAACCTCAAGCTGCTCAATGGCGGCTGCGCGAAACGTATCGGCAGCACACAGCAGCACGGATTTATCCTGCGCGCGAAAATGCGCGGCCAGTTTGCCGCTGGTGGTGGTCTTGCCCGTGCCGTTCACACCCACCAGCAGAATCACCTCCGGCGGCGTCGTCACCTGGCGAGGCGGATGCTGCTGCTCATCCAGAATCGCCTTGATCTGCTCCTTCAAAAGCTGCTTCAGCTCGTCGCCGTTTTCAATCTGCTTGCGACTGGCCCGCTCCCGCAGCGCATCCAGAATCTCCGACGCGGTATTCACGCCGATATCGGACGCAATCAGGCACATCTCCAGGTCTTCCAACGCGCTCTCGTCAATTGGCCGAGTAAGCGAGAGCACGTCATCAATCCGCTCCTCGAGGCTCTCGCGCGTGCGCGAGACGGCCTGCTTCATGCGGTCGAACAAGCCCTTCTTTGGCGGTTCCTCCGCTTCTTTCAAGCTGCCGAAAAGTGTCTGAATCATGCGAAGCCCCTCACTCATAGTTTACGGGCAATCGGGCGTGGGGACGAATCGCGAGAGTGTTCGGTGCGGTCAGTTTCCTGGTCCAGGGAGAGAATCACCCAACAGTTGCTTAACCCAATCGGGTGTTGTGTGGTCTCTGCTGTTAAC
>JBOGMA010000342.1:0-7291 GCA_050746465.1 Acidobacteriaceae bacterium | reverse complement strand
CTCTTGCTTCGCTGCTTGGCGTCAACCAGCCGTCCGCATCCATAGGGCAAATCCTCACGCAAGCGCTCAAGCCGGAATCGAAAGTTATCTATCCCAAACCGCCGGTAAAGCGCCGCGTTCGCCGCCGTCGCGCAGCTCCGCGTAAATCTGCCGCACCGGCCAAGCCCAAAACAGCGACAACAGGAAAGACCTCGTGAAGCCTGACATGCGCGTCCAGTTCGTTGGAATCGAGCTGCAAAGCCCCGTCCTCGCCGCCAGCGGAACGTTCGCCTATGGAGTCGAGTTTGAGGACATCGTTTCGCTGGAAAAAATCGGCGGGTTTGCTACCAAGGGCCTCTCTCGCGAGCCCATGGCTGGTAATGCCGCGCCGCGCATCATCGAAACGGCCGCCGGAATGATGAACTCCATCGGCCTTCAAAACATCGGGGTCGAGGCATTCCTCCAGCGCAAGCTTCCGCACCTGCGCAAGTATCCAAAATGCGCCGTCATCGTCAACGTATTCGGGTATCGCGTCAAGGATTACGTTGAAGTCATCCAGCGGCTCAATGAAGCCGAAGGCATTGCGGCCTATGAACTGAACGCCTCCTGCCCCAACACCGACCACGGAGGCATGACCTTCGGCATCGACCCCATCGCGCTCGACGAGTTGGTCGCGCGCTCGAAACAAGTCGCCACCCGGCCCCTGATTGTGAAGCTCTCGCCCAACGTGACCTCCATCCCTGCCATGGCTAAGTGTGCTGAATTCGCCGGAGCTGACGCCCTCTCGCTCGTCAACACCTTCGTTGCGCTTGCCATCGATATCGAATCCCGCCGGCCGCGCATTGCCAACGTCACCGCCGGACTCTCCGGCCCGGCCATCAAGCCCATCGCTGTCAGAATGGCGTGGGAAGCGGCCAACGCCGTCCGAATTCCAATCATGGGGCTGGGAGGCATCACCACCCCCGAAGACGCAGTCGAATTCCTGCTCGCCGGAGCCGTGGCCGTGCAGGTCGGAACCGCGAGCTACGCCGATCCTCGAGCCGTTGAGCGCATCGCCAGAGGCCTGGAAGCCTGGTGCCAGCACCACCACATCGACAAGGTGGCCGACTTAGTCGGAAAACTGGATATTTCCCAACCGGAATCCGAATAGCCTTCGCTTGTATCGCCGTAGCCTCACTGTGATTGCAGAGACTGGGCGGCGTGACGGCCCATGCGCACCATGTCGGGCAAGCCGACTCCGTGATAGGCATTGCCGATGAGGCGAAGGCCGGGGTGTTGGGCCGTGAGCGACTCGAGTTGTGCGACACGATCGAGGTGGCCGACGGCGTATTGCGGCAGGGAGAGCGGCCAGCGGCGAACTACTGTGAGATGCGGAGTTGAGAGCCGGCCGAGCGCTTCCTTGAGTTGTTCGAGGGCGAGGTCGGCGAGGATTTCGTCGGGTTCGTTCAGGAGATTGGCTGCGGTTTCGCTTCCGAAGAAGGCGCGGAGCAGCGCCCCACCCTGGGGTACGCGGTCGGGAAATTTCTGGTGGACGAAAGTGCAGGCGAGGAGCTGCGGATTCTCGGGAGCGGCGTTTTGAGGCACGAGGTAGCCGAAGCCGCCGGGGATTTTGAGGCTGCGGGCCTGTTGAGGCGTGAAGGCGAGGGCTACGACGATGGCCGAGGTGGATTCGATGGTGAGCAGAGGAACGAATTGCGGGTCGATCGAGCGAAGCAGCGCTCTAGTGATGTGCGCGGGGGTCGCGAGGATGACGGCGTCGTATATTTCTTCATCGCGCTTGAGGCTGAGCCGCCATCGTTGCTCCGCGCGCGCGATGTTGAGTACGGGCTGTGAGAGGCGAATGGATTTGGGCGGAAGCGCGGCGGCCATCCGGTCAATGAGCGTGCCGAGTCCGGTACGAAGGGTGGTGAAGATAGAGTTTTCGGCTTGGGTGGGTCGAGAGGCGAGGGCGGAGATGAGGCTTCCGTGCTCGCGCTCCATCTGCACGAAGGCTGGAAGGACGGCGCGGGCGCTTAGAGTTTCGATGTTGCCTCCGAGAACGCCGGACAGCAGCGGAGCGGCGACGGTACGGGCGGCTTCTTCTCCAAAATGACGGCGGACGAAGGAGGCGACGGATTCGTCTTTGTCGCTGGGGAGGGCGGAGGCTTTCAGTTCTTCGGCCCGGTCGGGCTCGCGATGAAACGCGAGGCGGGCTTCAGGTGTGAACAGTGGTGAATCGTCGATGGCGGAGAGTTGGGTGGGAACCATCATTCTCATGCCGTCGGGCATGGGAATGAGTTGGTTGTGCTGAAAGAGCCAGGTGCGGCGCCCGGTGTCGTTGGAGGAGATAATTTCCGATTCGAGGCCGAGTTCGACGGCGAGCTCGCGGGCCCAGGGCTTTTCCGTAACCCAGGAGTCGGGGCCGCACTCGATGACGAAGCCGTCTTTGTGGATAGTTTCAACAATGCCGCCGAGCCGGGGTGAGGCTTCAAAGAGCGTGAACTGCGATTGACTGTCGCGAGCGAGTTGATATGCGGCGGAAAGACCGCTGATGCCGCCTCCAATGATGGCGATGCGCTTTGCGACGCGGTTCCTGCTGCTCATTGCGCAGCCAGCCGGATGAAGGCGTTGCGGGCCAGGTCTTCGAGCGCGCGGATGAGCAGGAGAGATTCATTGAGCGATTTGGGCCTGATCAGATTGATGCCAAGGCCATCCGCAAGTTGGCGGAACGCGACGTCGATGTCGTAGAGAATTTCGATGTGGTCGCAGAGAAAGCCGATGGGCTGGAGAATGAGGCGGCGGACCAGGCGCTGCTGAAGAGCAGCGAGCGTTTCTTCGACGGACGGGCCGATCCACTCGCCGCCGGATGCACCCTGGCTCTGAAAAGCGAAATAGCAGTCGGACTCGGGAATGCCGACGCGGGCGGCGACGAGCGCGGCGGTTTTCTGCGCTTCGTCGGCATAGGGGTCGGCGGGTTCCCCCGGCTGTGTTTCAAGAGTGCGGGCGGGAACGCTATGTGCGGTGAAGAGGACGGGGATTCCCGGCTTCCAAACATCGTTGAGGCGGTCGGCGAAAGCATCGGCGAGCAGGGGGTGGTCGGCCCAGGATTCCGTAAAGTCCACGGCCATTCCGGTGGCCTCCGCGAAGACGGCGCGACGGTAGAGTCCAACGCTGGTGCGGGAGTTCTGCGGTGCGAGGCAGATGGCGGCGAACTTGCGAATGCCGTCGGCGCGCATGGTGCGGATGGTGTCGGAGATATAAGGTTTCCAATTTCTCATGCCGATGTAGACGGGCGCTCCGAGGTACTTTGAGAGAAGCTGGCCTTGCAAACGGGTGAGACGTGTGAGCGGGCTTGCGCCGACGAGGGCGTAGCGGTGGCGGATTTCTTCGACGACTGAGGGCGGAAGCGGGCGCCCCCCGGTGACGTTGCCGAGATATTGCGGGATTTCGTCGAGGGTGTCGGGGGTTCCGTGAGCGAGCAGAAGGACAGCGGTATTGGGTTCGGGTTGGAAGGCGGAATTCTGCTGGTTCATGGCTGGATTTTATTGGTTCCCCGTCCCATTGTGCTTGCTCAGGGTCATTTCCCGGCGGCAAATTCGCGGACAAACCGGACGGCGGCCTGAACGTTTTCAACCGGCGTTTCGGGGACGATGCCGTGCCCGAGGTTGAAGATGTGTCCGGGGTGTCCGGCGGCCTGGTTCAATATGTTACGAATGCGGTTACGAATAAGCTCAGGTTCGGCGAAGAGGGTAATGGGGTCGAGGTTGCCCTGTACGGCGCAGGCGTAGTCTAGGCTGCGCCAGGCCTGGTCGAGCGGGGTGCGCCAGTCGAGCCCGAGGACATCGGCCCCAGTTTCGCGCATTGCTGGAAGCAATGTGGCGGTGTCTACTCCAAAATAGATGACCGGGATGCCGAAAGCCTGGACTTCGCGAACGAGGGATTTGGTGATGGGCAGGACAAATTCGCGATAGTCTTCGGGGCTGAGGGAACCGGCCCAGCTATCGAAGACCTGAATGACGTCGGCGCCGGCCTCAACCTGCTGACGGGCAAAGTCGGCGAGAACGGCAGCTAATTTTTCAAGCAGCGCGCGCCAGGCATCGGGCTGGCGATACATGAGCGTTTTGGTGTGGACGTAATTGCGTGAGCCCCCGCCCTCGATCATGTAGCTGGCGAGTGTGAAGGGCGCGCCGCAGAATCCGATGACGGCGAGGCGGTCTCGAAAATGGGTGGCCACGCGCTGGATAGCGTCGGAGACGTAGCTGAGTTCCGAAGCGCGGTCGGTGCGGAGGCGAGCGACGGCTTCCGCAGTGCGAATGGGGGCGTGGATGATGGGGCCTTCTCCGGCCTGGAATTCGAAATCGAGGCCAAGGCATTCGAGAGGAAGCAGGAGGTCGGCGAAGATGATGGCGGCGTCCACGTCGAGTTTTTCCGCCGCGGTGATGGTGACTTCAGCAGCAAGCGCGGGCTGTTTGCAGATCTCAAGCAGCGAGTGACGGCGGCGGACGGCCTGGTACTCGGCCATGTAGCGGCCGGCCTGGCGAAGAAACCATACGGGCGTGCGGTCAACGGGCTGGCGAAGGCAGGCGCGCAGAATGCGGGCGGCCCCTGTCATCTCTTCGATTTGATTCTTGTCAGGTGCTTCCGAGGGTCGGGTCATGGAAAAACGCAGTCATAGATGAGGTTAACAGCGGGAAGCCGGAGCGAACATCATCAGGAGGTCAGAAGCTGAAGGTCATGTGGAGATAAACGATGCGGTTGGATTGTGCGCTGGTGAATTGATTTGCGGATAGGCTGGTGGAGTGTCCGAATAATGGCGAAGAAAGTACGCCTACGGGCATGCCACCGTTGACATTGTTAAAAACATTCTGGGCTTCAATGCCGAGGCTCATTTGATAGCGGCGGGCAGCTTCCTGGCCGGGCGCCGCCGGGAGTTTTGGTCCTAGCCCGATGTTGCGGGAGGCGAGCAGGTTGAGCATGAGGAAAGAGGGGCCGCTGGCATAGTTGATGGGAATGATTTGCTGACCGGAGATGGGATCAGTATCGAAGTTGCCCCATTGGGTGCGAACGACGCTGGGCCGGGTGAGGTCGGTGGCAAAGGCGGGCCGATCGTTGAATTGGGAGTCGCCATTGAGGTCCTGGCCGGTGGTGATGTTGAAGGGCGCGGCTGATTCCACGATGAAGAACGGATTGAAGTCAAAGCGGAGGGGCGCATGGATAATGCCTCCTAAATACATGCGGTCCCGGATATCGTTGGACGCACGGCCGTAATCGGCCTGGAGGTCGTATTGATTGGAGGGGAAGCTGGCGGCGCCAGCGGTATCCGCCAGTCGCTTGCTGAGAACATAGTAGCCGTAGAAGATGGCGGGTTTGGTGTTGTAGCGGAAGTTGACGTAAAGCTCGTGGCGGCGGGAGCGGCCGGCGGACTGGTACTCATAAATGTTCTGGAGGGTGCCGAGGGGGCGCGTTCCGCTGTTTGGGTCGTCGGGATTGTAGGTTCCGGGAAGCGGGGCGTTAATGTTGCGCGTGAGGAGAAGATGGATGCCGCGAAAGTAGGTGTAGTCGGCATGTACGAAGAAGCTGCGCGAGAACTGCTTTTCAATGCCGACGGTGGCCTGCAGCGTGTACGGGGCCTGAAGAGTGGGAGAGACGCGATAAATAGTAGGTAGAGCGGCGGAGCCAAGTTCGTCGGGCGTTGGTGAGTTGGGATAGAAGTCGGGGTTCTGCACAATGTACTGCTGGTCGAGAAGGCCGTTCTGCCGGTCGGCGTTGAGAACGAGGTCGGAAGTGAAGCGCTGATAAAAAAGGCCGGCGCCGGCGCGGAGGACGATCGCGGGTTTCGCAGCCTTGCCAATGGACCATCCGTAAGTGAGGCGCGGGGCGAAGTCGGCGTGGTCAGGGATACCGGTCTGGGCTTCGTAGCGGAGGCCGGGTGTAAGGGTCATGCTGGAACCGAGTTTCCATTGGTCCTCGAAATAGAGCCCAAGATCGCCGACATTCACGCGAATCTGAGGCGTGCCCGCGGTGAGGCTGAACTGGCTGGCTCCGCCGCCCTGGGCGCGAATTTCGGCGGGAGTGAGGCTGTTGGCGATTCCCTGCTGGGTGATTTCCCAGGCCTGAATGGAGGGGAAGACGAACTGGCCGTTGAAGCCGCCGGTCGAGGAGTTGTTGTCCTGGGTGTCGCGGATGCGGCCTCCGAAGAGGAGCAGGTGATTGCCGCGCAGCAGCGAGACATGGTCCTGAAGCTCATACCGGTTCTGGAAATCGCGGGTCTGACCTAGATTGTTGCCTCCGGCGTTGAATGCTCCCTGGACGAGAATGCTGGTTGCCGCGTTGCGTGAGAGCGAGCCGGTGTAGAGGTGGATGTACTGGAATCGGGTGTCGTTGATCAGCTTCAGGCCATAGGTTTGGGAGTCGGAGAACTGGAAGGTGTGTTCAGTGTGCCGGGTGTCAATGGCCTGGGCTGGGAGCGAAAGCTGGCTCTGAAGAACATCGTCTTGGTTTTCGTGGTCAAGGTCGTAGCGGAAGCTGAGGGTGTGCTTCCCACCCCATTTGAAATCGATGCGCGGCGTGAGCTCGGTGCCGTTTTCGGGGCTTTCGATGGTCTGGGTAAAGGCGGGTGCAGTGGACGAGGTGATGGCGTGAATAAAGGACTGCGCGCCGATATTTTCCTGCTCAAAAGTGAGAGACCAGGAGCTGGCTTTGGTGAGCGGGCCACTGACATCGCCCTGCGCAAAGAAGCTGGCGTAGCCGGGTTGAGTGGCTACGAAGGGATTGCGCGAGTTGAGGGGGGAGTAGTCCCCGAGTAGCGCGAGGTTGCCGTGAAGGTGGTTTCCGCCGGGCTTGGTGATGATTTCGATGCGGTCGTTTCCGGCTGTGTCGTACTGCGCGGAGAACGGGTCCTGGTTAAGCCGGATTTCCTGGATAGAGTCTTTTGGGGGGAGGTGGTCGGCGGTGTACCCGTCAATGTAGAACTGCGCGCCAAGATCAGAGCCGGCCATGATGGAAAGCAGGCGCTGAAGGTCGCGAGGACTCGTCGGCAGGGAATTGAGGTCAGGACCGCGCAGGATCATGGCTCCGAGAGAGCGGTCGGGGCTGGAGTCAAGATCCTCGCTGGAGATGGAAATGTGCTGGCGGGCGATTTCGATTTCAAGATGAATTGTGACGGAGATTTGCTGGCCGGGTTTGAGCGTGATGGTCCGCTGCTGGTCGCGAAAGCCTCTTGCGTGGACTTGAAGAGTCCAAGAACCGGCTGGGACAGCGGAAAAGAGAAAACCTCCGTCCAGGCCGGTGACGGCAGTGCGGTCAGCGCCTTTGCCGAGGCGCAGCACGACGC
>JBOGMA010000341.1:0-3146 GCA_050746465.1 Acidobacteriaceae bacterium | reverse complement strand
GTTCCAACTTCGCCCGCGACCCCGCGCTCATCCGCGATGAAACAGACGGCTTCGACCCCACCGATAAAAGCTCATCTCCCAATGCCCGCCGCGTTCGCTGGGAGCAGTTGATGCACGCCGACAAAGGCAAGATCGACGTGCCCATGGCCGAGCAGTTCCTCGGCGACCATTACGACACATTCCTGCATAAGGAGAAAGCCGACCAGCGGTCTCTCTGCGGCCATGTAGATCAGTCTCCGGAAGGCGTCGCCATCTGGGACCACCCTCCCTACTTTCCGGACGGCGCCGTGCAGGGAAAAGCTACAGATAGCGATATGGCGGCTAAAATGAGCTTCGTCGCGCGCGCCGGTCACCCATGCGGCGAGAACTTCTATGCCAAGCCCTTCCTCGCCGCCCATCCCGAGTACGACTGGATGACCCCAATCCTGAAAGACATGATCGCCGGTCCATGGACCGTCTTCCATTCCGGCGAAAAATGATTGGCAGCTTGGTCGTGGGGTGTTGGGTTATCGTTTCTCCTGAGCCCTGAGCCCTGAGCCCTGAGCCCTGAGCCTACTTTCCCCAAACCTTATCCAGGAAGAGATATCGCGCCCGCTCTCTGTCCGGCCTCGCTTCGGATGTCGCGCTCAGGTGCATCACCATCCAATTGTCCGCGGCGTTGTAGGTCGGCCACTTCGCCAGGCCATCTCCGTTGGGATCTCCCGTGCGCGCGAAGTTCGTCCAGTATTCACCAATCTCATTCGACATCTTGCGGTCTTCAGGACGCCACTGCGCTCCCACCCGCGAGTCCAGGGTTCCAAAGACATACTCAATATCGTCTGAGTGGAAGACGCCGCTTCCTGCGGGATGGAACTTGTCCAGCGGCGGCGCGAGGTCGAATCTGTAGCGATACACCGGAGAATCCCCAGTCGACACTTGCGCCTCAAGCCAGCGCCACGTCGAATAAACGATAAATTGATCGCTCGCCAGATCGCCCGCCGACTGCACCGCTTCGGCATCGGTGTTCGCCGGATACAGTTTCAGGAACTCCGCTGCGTCCGCCCCAAATTCCGTGTCTGCTTCCTTCTTGAAGCTCTCCGCCGTCACCGGGACCTTGGCGAACGTAACAGAAGCCCGCGCCTCATCCTGGTTCCAGCCTGCCAGCAGCGGAACGTGCGCCTGCTTGCCTTCAGCATAAATCTGCCGCACCGTCTGCGGCAGGAACCATCCATCCACGTCCGGCGCAAAATAAATGCCTTCGCCGCTCGCGTGTGCCATGGCGTCCTTCAGCAGGGTATCCGCTGGAATCTTCCGCAACTCGGCGAGACTCGTGGTCCCAAACGCGGTCTGCGCGAATTTTATGTCGCGCTGCCCAACGGCCTCATGCGTCTGCAGCCCGCGCTTCCCGGCAAAGAACGCGCCTCCGCTCTCGCCAATAGCGTGCTGGAAACGGTCGCGTGAAAGCGGGGAAGCCATCAGCGTGCTGACCGACATCGACCCCGCTGATTCGCCAAAAATGGTGATGTTGTGCGGATCGCCTCCAAAATTCTTGATGTTCTTCTGAACCCACTCAAGCGCGGCGTTCTGGTCCATCAGGCCGTAATTGCCGGAGGCGTGATGCGGTGACTCGGCAGCCAGCTCCGGGCTGGCAAAAAAGCCGAAAATTCCCAGCCGGTAATTCATGGAAACGATCACGACGTTTCGATGCGCCAAAAATTGCCCATCCTGCCGAGGCTCCGATGTGCCTCCGGCAAGAAATCCGCCGCCGAACACCCACACCATCACCGGCAGGCTGCCCTTCTTCGCGTTCGCCGGAGTCCATACGTTCAGCGTCAGACAGTCTTCGCTCGGGCCGGGATCGCGGAAGCGCATGTCCATGAAGATGTGCGGCTGCATGCAGCGGCTCCCGAACTGCGTCGCGTCGCGCACGCCCTTCCACTTGGCGGCGGGCTGCGGAGGCTGCCATCGCAGGTCGCCCACAGGCGGTGCGGCGAAGGGAATTCCCTTGAATTCCCGAACCTGATGATCAGCCGTGAAGGCACCCTGCACCTTGCCTTTATTGGTCTTGATGACGAGAGGGTTGGAGGCGTAGGCAGCCAGCGGAGCAGCCAGAGCGAGAGCGAGAACAAGCCGGGATGTGCGTGCCATATCGCCTACCACGATAACAGAGCAAAGGACCACTCAGCAGGAAGCACGCAACAGGATTACAGTTTTTCAACCGCCAGAATGTCCTTCATCGTCTCGCGCCGACGGATCAACCGCACGCGCGAGCCTTCCACCAGAACCTCAGCAGGACGCAGACGCGAGTTGTAATTTGAAGCGAGCGACTGGCCATAAGCACCCGCGTCGAGAATGGCAACCAGTTCGCCGGGCTGCACCGCGGCGATCTCGCGATCCCGCGCAAAAAAGTCTCCCGACTCGCAAACGGGGCCCACAATATCCGCGGTAATTTTTCGTGCGCCCTTCCGCGGCGCTAGCGGAACAATCTCGTGATAGGCCTGGTACAGAGAAGGCCGAATCAGGTCATTCATCCCCGCATCCACAATCACAAATGTCTTGTTGCCGTTCTTCTTCACGTAAAGCACGCGCGTCAGCAGCGCGCCGGCCTGCGCAACAAAAAATCGCCCCGGCTCAAGCAAAACCTGAACATCCAGCCCCTTCACAGCCTCTTTCAGCGCCGCCGCATACTGCTGAACTTTTTCCTCCGGATGAAAGGGCAAGTCAGCGTGATACTCAATCCCCAGCCCGCCCCCCGCATCAAGAAACCGAATCGGCAGCCCGTCCTTGCGAAGATTCCGAACCAACGCTGCGACGCGATTTGCAGCGGCACCGAACGGATCAGCCGTGCGAATCTGCGAACCAATATGGACGCTCACCCCAGCAGGCTCAATCCATCGGCTGCGGGCCGCTTTGCGGTACACAGCACGCGCCCGCTGAATGTCAATTCCAAACTTGTGCTCGCGCAGTCCAGTCGAAATATAAGGATGCGTCTCGGCAAACACATCCGGATTCACGCGCAGTGCAATGCGGGCGCGCTTCTTCAGCCTGGAGGCGCGTTCAACCAGCAGGTCAAGCTCGCCCTCGCTCTCCACATTAAAAAGCAGAATGCCGGAGCGCAGCGCCAGGTCAATTTCAGGAGCCGTTTTGCCCACTCCAGAGAAGACAAC
>JBOGMA010000340.1:0-9933 GCA_050746465.1 Acidobacteriaceae bacterium | reverse complement strand
CATTGATAACGAGCGATATGAGAAGGTGCTGGCGCTTCAGGAGTATCAGGCGGGACATGCCATTGTGTGGCGGGATGCGGTGAACGATTGGTTTCATTCGATGTCGGGAATTGCGGACGAGCGGGGGCGCGTGGGGCACGATCCGAATCGCGTTGAGGCGGAGTCGATGCGCCTGAGCGGGTATGTTCCCGTGGATGTGACGCCGTGGGAGACGGCGTCGGGAAGCAAGGCGGTAGCGTGCCGCCAGCAACGGTGCTCTGCCGAGGTCAGGCTGGATCGCGCTGCCGGAACTTACTCCATCGCGGTGGAGTATTTTGATTTTCTTCACGGAGTTTCAAGTTACTCCGCTTATCTGGACGGCAAACTCATCGCTCGCTGGAAGGCGGATAATACGCTGCCTTCCGACAAGATGAACGGCGATACTTCGACGCGCTATACAATTCCGAGCATTACACTGCGGCCCGGCGATACCTTCAGAATTGATGGCCTGCCGAACGGCGGCGAACCGGCTCCGCTGGATTATGTGGAAGTAACTCCTATTGCGGCAGCACATCAGTAAAAGCTATGAAAATCACCAAAGCAAGCGTCAACATAACGTCGCCGGGCAGAAACTTTGTCACGCTGAAGATAGAGACCGACGAAGGTATTTACGGGTTGGGCGACGGAACGCTGAACGGGCGCGAATTGGCGGTCGCGAGTTACCTGACCGAGCACGTTCTTCCCTGCCTGATTGGCCGCGATCCATTCCAGACTGAAGATATCTGGCAATACCTCTATCGCGGTGCCTACTGGCGTCGCGGACCCGTAACCATGGCTGCCATCGCCGCGGTCGATGTGGCTCTTTGGGACATCAAAGGAAAGGCGCTGAACACGCCCGTCTATAACCTGCTGGGTGGCAAGAGCCGCGACGGCGTTCTTGTTTACGCCCACGCCAATGGAACCGACATTGGCGAGACGGTGGAAGATGTGGCCCGGCAAATCGATCTTGGCTATCTCGCGGTGCGCGCGCAAAGCGGCATTCCGGGACTGGATTCGACCTACGGAGTTCCGAAGAACCGCCAGCCTTATGAGCCGGCCGAAAAGGGGCTGCCTAAAGAAAGTGCGTGGTCCACAGACAAGTACCTCCGTCATGTTCCGAATCTATTCGCAAGGCTGCGCGAGGAATGCGGCGAGGATGTGCATCTGCTGCATGATTGCCACCATCGGCTGACGCCGATTGAAGCTGCGAGGCTGGGGAAAGATCTGGAGCCATTCCGGCTGTTCTGGCTTGAGGACCCGACGCCGGCTGAGCTTCAGGAAAATTTCCGGCTGATTCGGCAGCACACGATGACGCCGCTCGCGGTGGGCGAGGTTTTCAACTCGATCTGGGATGCACAGGAACTGATCCGAAACCAATGGATCGACTATATCCGCATGAGCATTGTCCATGCCGGCGGTTTGACGCACATGAAGAAGGTTGCTGATTTTGCCGCGCTCCACAATGTGCGCACCGGCTGCCATGGAGCCACCGATCTCTCGCCGGTAACGATGGCGGCTGCGTTGCACTTTGGGCTTGCGATACACAATTTCGGGATTCAGGAGCATATGCCGCACACCGCCGAAACTGATGCCGTATTTCCGCACCATTACTCCTTTTCCCAGGGCTACATGCACCCTGGCGACGCGGCGGGGCTGGGCGTTGATCTGGATGAAGCACTGGCCGCGAAGTATCCTTACCAGCGCGCTTACCTGCCGATCAACCGAAAACTCGACGGAACTCTTTTCGACTGGTAATGCCGCAAGCTCCTCTCCTGAGGTACGATGGAAAGTTCGCCCAAAGAGGAAGCGCATGATTATAGGTGTTCCGAAAGAAGTGAAAGACCACGAGAGCCGCGTCGGCATAACGCCTGCCGGAGTGCGCGCTCTTACCGAGGCAGGCCACAAGGTCCTGGTTGAAACTCACGCCGGCGACCTTTCCGCCTTCACCGATGACGAGTATCAATCGGCTGGAGCCGAAATCGTCGGTTCGGCCCACAACGTATGGGCCAACGCCGCAATGGTGGTCAAGGTCAAGGAGCCGGTCGAGAAGGAGTACGGCTTTTTCCGCGATGGCCTCGTCCTGTTCACCTATCTTCACCTCGCGCCTGTCCCTGAGCTGACCCGGAAGTTACTTGAGAAGAGGGTCACGGGCATTGCGTATGAAACCATTCGCGACCGCGCCGGAAGCCTGCCGCTGCTCACGCCCATGTCTGAAGTGGCTGGGCGAATGTCGGTCCAGGTGGGCGCCGCTTATCTGGAAAAAGAGCGGGGCGGACGCGGCGTTCTTCTGGGCGGAGTGCCGGGAGTGCCGCCCGCGAATGTGTGCATTATCGGCGGAGGCATCGTGGGCACGAACGCCGCGAAAATTGCGGTGGGTATGGGAGCGAGGGTCACGCTGGTTGATCTAAACCTCAACCGGCTGCGCGAATTGGACGATATTTTTAACGGAAAACTGTTCACCCTGGCTTCGAATTCCTACAACGTAAGCCATGCCGTGCACGAAGCGGACCTTGTCATTGGCGGAGTGCTGATTCCGGGTGCGGCAGCGCCGAAAATCGTGACGCGCGAGATGGTTTCACGCATGAAAAAAGGTGCGGTCATCGTAGACGTGGCGATTGACCAGGGTGGATGCATCGAAACCGCCCGCCCGACCACACATAGCGATCCCTCCTATGAGGTCAATGGAGTGGTGCATTACTGCGTGACGAATATGCCGGCGGCTGTGCCCAATACTTCCACACTAGCGCTAACCAACGCGACCTTTCCTTATGTGCTGAAGCTGGCGAAGCATGGGGCCAGAGAGGCCATTCTGCGCGATGACGGCATTCGTGACGGCGTGAATACGTACGAGGGAACGCTGACCTGCGAGGCTGTAGCCAAGTCTCAAGAGAAGTCTTGGACGCCGGTCCGCGATCTGCTCGCCACGGAGTTGATTGCATAAGAAAAGGCGCGGTGGAAAGCCGCGCCTTCCTTCTTTCCGGTTCGCCTGTTACTGCGAGATATGGACGGCGCGTGTGAGCCGGAACGTCAGCGTTGTCTCAGCGGGAATATAAATATTCTTTTTGCCGGTGAGTCCCGCACCCGCGGCTCCGGCTCCGCCGCCGGCCAAGGCCCCGATGAGTGCGCCCTTGCCGCCGCCGGCTATTCCTCCAATGATCGCGCCCAGGCCGGCTCCGCCGCCGATGAATCCGGCGCTGCGCTTGCCTTTGCCTTTTTCCACTCGTTCCAGTCCGTTGGAGCGAATCTGATAGGTTCCGCCGTTCACGCGGACCTCATCGAGCCTCAACACGAGTTGCGCTTCGCCTTTGAAGCGTCCCAGTGCTTTGACGTCCTCGACAGTTCCGGTCGCGCGCGCGCCCCGAGGAATGACGACCTGTCCGTTGACCTCAATGGGTCGTGCGACGGTGGCGGTGAAGGTATCGCCTTGTTGGCTGATTTTTGATCCCAGGGCCTGGTGCGTGGTCACTGAAATGTGGGTCCCGGCGGGGATGACAAGGTCGGGCGGGGGCTGCGGAGGCGGCGTGTTTTGCGCGTTCTCCGGAGTTACCGGGGCCGGGGTGGCGGCGGGAGCTCCATTCGTTGAAGGCGTCGGCGATGCTGACGGGGCCGCTGTCGCGCCGCCGCCCTGGTCCGGCGGAGGCGCCGGTGTTGAGGCCTGCTGCGGCGCATTGCCCGAAGCCTGGCTGTTCTGTGCAGATTTCTTATTGCACCCGCCGACCAACAAAAGCCCAGTCAGCGCGAAGGGTAGCAGGGAGGCGATAGCTCGATTCGATTTCATGTTGTAAATCATAACGCCACAGTAAGATGCAATGTCAGAACTGATCGATAGCCGTGCCGCAATTATTTTCCACAGCCTATAATCTTGCGACAAGGAGGAATTTTTTGGCGGAAAGAAAACATCGGCGTGCCGCGCTCGCCATTCTCTCAGTGGCAACGCTTTTCCTCCTGCTCCTGCTGGGCGCTCTGAACGCTTTCAAAATCAATTTTCTGCGGCCTCACTCCGCCGCCCAGATCCAGATCTTTACGGCGCTCTCCGTTCTGGTTTTCCTCCTGGTCGTGGTTTTGCTGGTTCTGCTGCTGCGCAATATCCTCAAGCTGCTGGCCGACCAGCGCAGCAGAGTGCTTGGCTCGCGTCTGCGCTCCCGCATGATGATCGGAGCGGTGCTGATCTCGTTCGCGCCCGCGCTTTTCATGTTCCTGTTCAGTTATTGGCTGCTGAATCGCTCCATTGATCGCTGGTTTACCCAGCCTGTTTCCTCTTTGCGGGATAACTCGGCCAGCATTGCTCTGGACCTGGCCAACTACGTGAGCCAAAACGCCAGGGCTGAAGCTGAAGCCATCGCCAGTTCCGATACCTTTGCACGCAGTTACCAGGCTTCGAACCTGCCCTCCATGCGCGAGGAAATCCGCAATCACCGGACGACGCTGCAGGGAGGATTCACCGTCATCTACCGCAACGGCGCTCCGCTGATGCAATATCAATTGCCCCATCCCTCGGGGCCCGCAATCGTCCGCAACTGGCTTGATGAAAAAGGGAACACCGCCCCGCGCTCCGAGCCGTTGCCCGCCACCATTCTTCACGCCGCACAGCGGAGCAACCAGTCGATTCTCACGCTTGACCAGACGGAATTCGCGATTGGAGGGGCCACTGTACCGCAGGGCGGCCTGGTTGTGATCGGCCTTCCCATGCCCTCCGGGCTCAGCGCGCTCGCCGGCGAAGTTCGCGCCGGAGCTGCCCAATACTGGGCGCTGTACCGCGAGCGGCACAGCATTCGAAATACTTACCTGCTTCTGCTGATCATGCTCACGCTCCTGGTCTTTTTTTCCAGCAGTTGGCTCGGCCTTTATCTCTCCAAGCAGATCACGCGTCCTCTTGAAGCCCTTGCCGATGCGATGGACGAGATTGGCGAAGGGCAATATGGGACCCGCGTCACCATCACCGCCACCCAGGAACTGGGCGAGCTGATCCGCTCCTTCAACCACATGGCGGCCGACCTGGAAGAAAGCCGGGCTCTCGCCGATACTTCCGCAGCCCAGTTGTCCGCGGTCAATTCCGCGCTTGAAGCTCGCCGCAAAGAGCTGGAAACGATTCTCGAGACCATTCCCAACAGCGTGATCACGCTTGATCCCGACCGCAATATCCTTCAGGTCAATCGCGCATTTCTCCGCCTCGTCGGGGCCGCGCGTTCCGAGTCCCTCTTCGGCGTTCCGCTGGACTCGTTGTTCCCGGCTGAAATTGCGGCAGAGCTGGCCTTTCTTGAGCGCCGCGCTCAGCGTATGGGTTTCGCCGCGGCTGAGTTTGAAATGCCCAGCGCCTCGGGGACTCTTAATCTGACGGCCACCGTCGCCCTGCTCGATCTCGGCAATCAGCGCCGAGGCTCCATCCTCGTTATTGAAGACATCACTGAATTTCTGCGCGCACAGCGCCAGGTGGCATGGAAGGAAGTGGCGCAGCGCATCGCGCACGAAATCAAGAACCCTCTGACACCCATTGCTCTTTCGGCGGAGCGCATTCGACGCCGCATGGATCGCCACCTTCCCGACTCGCCGGAAATCATTCGCCGCTGCGTAGACGTCATTCTTTCTTCAGTGGAATCCATGCGTGAGCTGGTCGATCAGTTCTCGACGCTGGCGCAGTTTCCGGCGGCGAGGCCACGGCCCTGCAACCTGAATGATCTTGTGGAAAGCGCTGTTACGGTCTTCGAAGGCCGGCTTAGCGGCATACGGATTGAGCAGCGCCTCGATCCCGGATTGCCACCGGTGATGGCCGATCCGAAAAGTTTGAAGCGCGCACTCGCTAATCTCATTGACAACGCGGCGGAAGCGATGCAGTCGAGCTTTGTCCGGGTGCTTTCCATCCACACCGGCATGAGTGAAAATTGCAGCATGGCGGAACTCGTGCTCTCCGATACCGGCCACGGGCTAACCAGCGAGATGCGCGAGCGCCTTTTCCTTCCTTACGTCTCAAGCAAGCAGCGGGGAACCGGATTAGGACTGGCCATTGCGGCGAAGATCGTTCAGGAGCACCATGGCTCCATCCGCGCGGAAGACAACTCTCCAGCCGGAGCACGCTTTATTCTTGAGCTGCCACTGGCTCCGCCCGCCGCGTTCAACAGCGAGGACGCCGAAACCGCATCCACGGAGCAGCCGCGATGAACCATATCCTCGTGGTTGATGACGAGGCCAGCATCCGCGAATCGCTCGAAGGCATTCTGCGCGAAGAAGGCTACGCCGTTACCAGCACGGCAAGCGGGGAGGAGGCCATCTTGCTTCTCCGCGATGCGCCTTATGACGTGCTGCTGCTGGACATCCTGCTGCCCGACAAGGACGGCCTCGACGTGCTGAAGGACACGCGCTCTCTTGCGCCGGAAAATCAGCCGGAGGTCATTATCATCTCCGGGCACGCCACGATCGAGACGGCAGTGAAGGCCACAAAGCTGGGCGGATTTGATTTTCTCGAGAAGCCTCTTCTGCTGGAGCGCACGCTGATTGTGGTGAAGAACGCGGTTGAGGCGCATCGCCTGCGCAGCGAAAATATCGAGTACAAGCGGCAGCTTGCGATTGAAACCACGGTCACGGGCGAGAGTGTTCCGGCGAAGGCGATTCGGCAGCAGATCAAGCTGATGGCGCCCACGAATGGCCGCGTTCTTATCTATGGCGAATCCGGTTCCGGCAAGGAACTGATCGCGCGGGCCATTCATGCAGAGAGCCCGCGGCATGATCGGGTCTTTGTTGAGCTGAACTGCGCAGCGATTCCTGAGGACTTCATCGAAAGCGAGCTTTTCGGCTACCGCAACAGCGCCATAGCCGGCGGCCCGCCAGAGAAGCGTGGAACTTTCGAGAGAGCGGACGGCGGGACCCTGTTTCTGGATGAAGTTGGCGACATGAGCCTGAAGACCCAGGCCAAAGTTTTGCGCGCGCTCGATGAGCAGAGCTTTGTTCCGGTCGGTGCGACGCAGCCGATTCGCGTGGATGCGCGGGTGATTGCCGCGACCAATAAGGACCTGGAAGAAGAGACGGCGAAAGGAAATTTCCGGGAAGATCTCTTTTATCGGCTGAATGTAATGCCATTTTTTGTGCCGCCGCTGCGGGAGCGCAAGGAAGACATTCGACCGCTGGCGCGCGAATTTCTGCGCTCGTTCGGGCGCGAGTACGGGCGGCCGCGCATCGAGATCGCCGAGGATGCGATCGAGTTGCTCAAGCAATATCCGTGGCCGGGAAACGTGCGCGAGTTGAAGAATATTCTGGAGCGGGTGCTGATTCTGCATCCGCAAATTCACCGGATCGAGCGCCGCCACCTGCCTATGCTGGTCCACCGGCGCAGGGACAATCACGGCGACGACTTCAATACTCTGCAGCAGGCGCGCGAAGCCTACGAACGTGAATACATCCTGAAAAAGATTGATGAATGCCACGGGAATATGAGCCGGGCGGCCGAATCGCTGGGGCTGGAGCGCAGCCACATGTACCGAAAGATGCGGACGCTTGGGATTAATGTTCGGGAATAGGCAAACCGGAGACCTAGCGTATGCGAACCGATTGCTCCAGCGTGTTGTAGCCACTGAGCCGGACCCATGCCGGCGTCCCCGCATCGTCGCGCACTGTCCCGTAAATCTTCCTTGTCTCGTGCGGAAACACCGTCACGTAATTATCGCTGTACTCAATTGGCAGAATCTCATCTCCGTCATTCGCACTCGTGATGGTTGCGCGCTCGAAAAATGCGACATGGTCGGTTGGATTTTTCAGCCGGATCGTGACGCGGGTTTCACCGTTCGCGTGAGTTTTGCCGGCTGACACATCCAGCCTGACTCTGGGCATGGTGCTCAGGGCTGTCATATTGGCCCAACTCGCCATCTGTAATTGAAACGCATTGTCGCTTTTCGGATCGCCGAGATCATCATCCTGCGTTGACTGCCAGTAGACGTTGTCTACCAGTTGCTTTCCTTGTGAGTCGTACAAGTCGCAGCGCACGAAGTATACGGGCGTTATGTGCGCGGGCTTCGCCAACGTAAGGATGTGCGCCGCGCCGCCCGATGGCGCCGCGATCCGCTTGATTGTTCTGTCCTCTTGCACTCTGCCATCGAGGTCGTAAATGCGAATTCGCGCCTGCATCCCGTGCTGGTCTTCCGGGGTCTGATTCACAACCGTAAAATGCGCTTCACTATGGTCGCCCGTCGCAAAAGAATCGAAAACGACTGAGAGCGGGCGCAATCCCTTCTTAGCCCCGTAATAGGCTCCGCCGGGTTTGAGGTAGTAGTCGAAGATATGTCCGAAAAATGATGGCCAGGGATTATTCAGCATCCAGTAGATGGTCATCTTGTGAGTCTCCCAACCGTTCGCCGCGAAATCCTCGAACTGAGCGCGGGTTTCTTCATACGCCGCGAGTTGCGCCTTGCCGGCGAATTCCCTGGCGCTGGTAGAAGGACCATATCTCCGGTTCACGACCTTCTGAATACTTGACAGAGTGTTGTTGCCGTCGCCCGCGCCGGAATGGAAGTACCACGTGTCGTTGATCGGCCACAGGCGATCCGCAGGGATGAACTTCTTGAGGCTCTCGTATGGAGGAATCACCTCGTTGTCTCCCTGCTCCGCGCTCGCTCCATGCGCCGGGGCATAGCGCTCGCTGAACCAGTAAGTAGGCGGACGCCAACTGTACGGCCCCTGCATCTGGATGCCATCCCACTCGTGGCTGCCGTCCGGCGCGCGCGCAAAGGATGAGACGGTATCCACCACTGCGTTCTGCCAGTGCAGTTGGTGCAGAATCCGGTGATACTCATTTCGCACCGGCGGAGGCGGCAGCCCGTCGCTGCCATTCGCCCACAGAAACACGGACGGATGCGCGCGTAGCATCAGGATCTGCGAGCGCAGGCTCGCGGCAGCCACCCGATGGTCCTCCTCGCTCCACTGATTCCATTTTTCCCACTGGTTGCAGCACATCCATCCCAGCATTACCGGAATTCCCTGCTCGTCGGCTTTCTCGATCATGTGCTCGCTTGCAATCTTCCCTTCCCAACGCAGCATATTCAGCCCAAGGTCCTTGACGTAACGCAGCACCGCGTCTTCTCGAGCAGGATCGTAGCGATACAGCAGGTCCGGAGAATAGACCGCGCCGCGCACCAGAAAATTGCGCCCGTTCACCTGCAAATAGAAGTAGCCGCCTTTGCCTACCTCCGGAAACTGCTCGTCATCGTCGCGATGCTGGGTGATCATCCGGATGCCGAACCGAATGTGCGCCGCGTCGGAGAGGTCTTTTCCCTCGTCGAATGTCAGGCGCAGATCGTAAAGGTTCGGCTTTCCCATGGTGTAAGGCCACCAAAGATCGGGATGTTTTACTATGAGTTGCGAAAATTGCTCCGGAGAGAAGCTCACCTCTTTCTGCTCGCCCGCTGCCAGGCTGACTGGCTGCTTTACGAGAATCTCCGGTCTGCCGAGGCGCGTGATTTTTGCCGTCAGCATGCCCCGGATCGGCTGGTGCGAAACATTCTTCAGTTCCGCATACACCGTCAGTCGCGCGGAGTCGGTTCTGGGCAGAGGCAGCACCGTATCAACCAACGGATGGCTCACTGTTACGTGGCCGGACGTGCGCAGCGTGACGGGCTTCCAGATGCCGGCATTTCTATCAGGAACAAACGAAATACCGTGGCTGTCCTTTGGTTGGGGACCGTGATATCCGAGGTACTTCCAGTTGATCCAGTCGAACCAACTGTCGGCCAGTTCCACTCCGCTCACGTCCTGAATGGCGCGTTCCGGGGTCACTTTTACGGCCAGCGTGTTGAGCTTGCAGGGCTGGATCCATTGGGTCACATTCAGGTCGTGCGCAACATACATTCCGGCAATTTGCCGGCTGTCCGCTACCTCATGTCCGTTCAGCCATATCTCGGCGCGGTAGTTGATGCCAGGGAACTCCAGCCAGTA
>JBOGMA010000339.1:0-3997 GCA_050746465.1 Acidobacteriaceae bacterium | reverse complement strand
TCCCAGCATCGCTACCCCGAAGCGATGGACCGCTTTGAACCTGTGCTGGCCATCGATCTCCAAAACGAAGCTGCGCGGAGCGGTGAGTTGAAGGCCGCTACGAAGCTTGCACTCGAAGCACGGACTGGCCAGCATCCAAATGTCGCGCTGACCATCCTGGAACATGCGCGAAGCGCGATGCCGAACAATCCGCAATTATTATTGGAAGTGGGCGTTCAGGCTACAGAAATCGGCAGGCTGCCGGAAGCTCTCGACGCGCTCAACGCCGCACGCAAGCTCAATCCAACGAATCCGGAAATCCTCTATGCACTGGCCCGCGTCGAGCTCGACCAGCAGCACATGTCCGATGCCGAACGCGACATGCTCGCATACCTGAAGCAGCGGCCGAACGATGCTTCCGCGCACTTCGGGCTCGGACACATATTCGCAATGGAGCAGAAAACCGCCGCCGCCCGCGCCGAATTCGAGCGCTCAATCCAGTTGCAGCCCGTGCAGTCGGAATCCTATTACCAATTGGGACAAATTGCGCTGGACGCCCATGATCCTGCAGAGGCAGAGAGCGAATTTCGCAAAACCCTTGCCCGCGATCCAAAACATGGTGGCGCGCTCACCGGCATGGGCATTCTCTTGTTTCGCAAGAAGGACTACGCTCAGGCCGAAAAATATCTTGCCGAGGCAGAGCAGAGTTCACCTGACTATCAGCCCGCGCATTACTATCGTGGACTGGCTCTGGAGCATCTGGGACGCAAGCAAGAGGCTGAGGGTGAACTGAAGAAGGCCACTGAACTGGACCGCAAACAGAATGGCCCGCCGGGAGGATCTGTCGCCAAGCCTCAAGCTGCGGCAAGCCCGCAACAGGAGGGTTGTGGCCCGATGCCTCGAGTGGTGCGGTGAGCAATCCAATGCACAGCCAGCAATTTTTATGAAGTCACAGCGCTGGCGGTTTCAGCACGTCGGTCCCCACCAGCCGAATCGTGACCAGTTCATGCGGGTGAACCGTGAACTGAAATCCCTGAGAGCCGGAGAGCGGCAGCGCTTTCTGATCGCGCTCCACCGCGTCGGTTTGCCAGGCTTTTTCAATTTGGATCAGCGGGGTCGCCACTGAAACCGTGCGCGTCGCGCCGCCGAGATCGAGAAAGCGCAGGATGGTCCCTTTGCCATCTTCGGCAGGCTTCCAGGTTTCGAGCAACAAATCCGGGTCATCGACTTTAAGGAAGCTATCCTGCTTTCCATTGAGCGGGCGTGGCTGCTGGAGTGCCTTGTCCTGAGTTGTTACGGTGTCCACCTCGAGCGGCGTGGCCTCTTCCCATCCCATGCGGCTGAGTGCGGCGGCATCAGTTGAGGGCGCGCTTTTGATCACATACCGAAAACGGAAGTGGCCGCCCTGTCCTGCGGCGTAGTTTGTGTCCCAGTAGTTGTTCATGATGTAGGAGAAGATGGTGCCCGGCCGCGTGCCGAATTGCGTTGGCCATTCGCCGCGGAAGATGTCGCCGAGCGTAATCAGCGAGGCGTCGAGGGGCATCACGGTAGCTGATAAGCCGTCCTGCTGGACGGAAGCCCAGTGCTGTGCGGAGAACCACTCGTGTCCGGCGACGGGATACATATCTTTCGCGGGATCGACCACTCCCGTCTGAATCTCGTAATGGAATTGTGGATGGCTCATCGCGAATGGGAAGGCGAAGTAAGCCGCCTCTTTGCTGTGGACGTTTTTCTTATCGAGGTCTTCCACAATTTCGATCTTCTTTTCGTGATTGAAGAGCCGAATCTCGGTATGGATGGAAGGCGTGTTCAGGTCCTCGCTCTTGAGGCGCGCAACCGATCCATAAGGCGTGCGCGTGACGGACACCACGCTTCCACCTGCTGCCGGATGCACATCGAGAACCGGCTTCGGATAGACGGTGCTGTACTGCAACACGCTGTTCGGCGACTTGTCCGCTCCGGTCACGTAAAGATATTGCCCAAACCGGTATGGTGATTGCTGGTTGACCAACTCGCGTTGCAGCTGCTTGTCGAAGATGCTGCGAATGGCTCCGGTTGCGGGATCGAGCGTGACGCGGTAGTAGGGGCTTTCGATGGTGTTCGCCTGTTCGGCCTGCGGGGCGGCAGCCGCGGGCTGCGCGTGGCGCGTGGTGTAGACCTTGTAGCCCACCGCCGGGACATCCTCCGCGACAAACCTGACGTGATCGAAACCATTGTGGCTTGCGAGCACTTCCACCGGGGCAGCCTGGCCCGTCGAGGCGTCTATAATCTCATCCCCTTTGTCCAGGTCCACCACTACAGGCCCGCTGCGCTTCCAATTCAGAGTGTTGAAGACAACCAGGCTGCCGGGATACGCGGAAATAGAGTTGACCAGGCTGGCCATGCTGTTGCGCGCGATGAAGTCGACCTCGGCCTTCGCGTTGACGGCGTACTGATCCTTGATGGCGAGCTGCTTCACGGCTTCCATGCTTGCTGGCTGCGACACGCTGTTCCATGAGTCCCAGGTGTGCTCGTCCATCAGAACCATGTTGGTCCACATCCGGTCGAGGGCCGGCTTGTTGGGCGCGAGCAGCGGATTGACCAGCGAAGTGAGCGTGGCAAGCTTTTCGGCAGAGGGCGCACGATCCTCGTTTCGGCGCTCCATTGCGGCGTAGTACGCGTCGGAAGCAATGCCGTCTTCCCAATAAGGGCCGCCGTCGCCGCTGATGGTGGGAATGTCGTTTCCGAACTGCGCAGCGATGCTCTCGAGCGCGTGATGGAACCCGGAGTATTCAATGTGCGGATAGGCGTAAGCGTCGTTCCACTTTTTGGCCAGCGCCGATTGCGCCGGAAACAAGTCAGTGTTCTCAACCTGCGATCCGTAGAGGATGGCGGCATCAGCGTGATAGCCGGGCCTTTCATACTGCTGCAGGAACAGCGGCAACGTGTCTTCTCCCGCGGCAATTTCTGGAGGCAGCCCGAAGAGCATCTGCATTTGCTGATAAATGCGCGAATACCATAGCAGCACCTTTTGCCCGTCAGGGCCCTGCCACCATACAGGGGAGTTCTCATTCAGCCTGCCCTGCAGCAGCACCGGCGCGCGGTAGTTGTTACTGCCTCCCAGCAAATCATGAACACCAGCCGAAGCCAGGATGGACGCGTATGACCACGACCAGGACGGAACGTCCGTTATGGTGGCGTAGTTGAATGGCGTGTCGTGCTCTCGGCTGAAGTTGGCGCTGGGGTAAAGTGAGCGGAGCAGCGTCTCTGCGGTTGGGAAACCGGTGAGCAGGTTGGCATAGTTTGCCGGAATAAAGAGCTGCTTGTCGCGGATGGCCGTGATGGCATGCTGCCGCTGCGCCGGCGAGCGCGTTTCCAGGAACTGCTGGAGAGGCCAGAAGCCATCCAGGCTGAAGCGGAAATCGGGATGAGCGGCCGTCATCTCCATCGCCTCATCGATGACATGGCTGTGAATGGCCGCAACCTTCGCCTGGTAATCCGAGTAGCCGACATCCAGATGGATGTGAGGGACGAGATACAGCGTCCACTTCTTCTGGGGAGTGAGCGTAGTTTGGTAATGACCCCGTCCGCCGCGCTCGTGCCAGTTGACCTCGGCTTTGGTTTCGGCGGCGAACTCGGGAACCTCGAATCGGAGTCTGCTTTCACCGAAAGTGCTGCCCGGCTGCGTGGTCTGGTGGTAGGCTTTACCGCCGATGGTCAGTTCCACGTTAGCCGTGGTCGGCGGGGCGTGGCGGATGAAGACGTCGACGAGTTCGTCAAGCTGGCCGTTGACCTTCTTGTAGAAGATGGTTGGCAGTATCTGGATCGTTTCGGCGGCGCGGAAGGGCGTGTCTTTGCGGGTCAAGGCAAGGGCGTCGTACGTCAAAGTCCCTCCCGCCACTTGCTCATCCGCCACGGGTTGCAAGGTAATGACGTTCTCACCCTTTTGAAAATAAGAGCCTTGGAATTGGAACGTGACGTCGGCATGTGAATAGGCGGGATCGAACGAGTCCCACTGGTCGCCGTTGTGGAAGTCGAG
>JBOGMA010000338.1:0-5389 GCA_050746465.1 Acidobacteriaceae bacterium | reverse complement strand
GATACAGCCTCCACGTCCCAGGTGCTAGCGCGGCTATCGTCACGCTCCACACCAGTTAAGCCGCTCTGCGAGTATTGGTAATGAGGCTCGGCTGTATCACGAGGCTGTCGCCCGATATCAATCGGTGACATAGCAGCGACACAGAACGACAGGTGACACACACGAGTCATCTATCATCTTCTAAATATTTGATTTATATGGTTTATTTGGCTGCCCCCCAGGGATTCGAACCCCGATATGCTGATCCAGAGTCAGCTGTCCTACCATTGAACGAGGGGGCAAAACAAAGGCAGCAGATCGCTGCCATTTGCTAATACCAGTTTGCTGGTTCCCTTTCATCATAAAGGCGAGGCTGTTTATGGTCAATCGCTACAATAAGTCATCCCGACACCGGCGCGGGGCGGAGGCTCACTCGTTAGGGTGCCCGGTCATCACTTTTTGCTGAACGAGCGCACTAAGCTCACCATGTTCCAGATCTCTTCCGGTTTCGCGCGTTCGCCTTCGCCAGTCATCTCGCCTTTGCCCTTCTGGATGATATAGAAGAGCTCGCCGTCAGTCATGCCCTTCAGTGTCGCGGGGTCGCGGTAGTCCTTGAGCTTGGCCTTCAATTGCGAGGCCATGTCCCCATTGCCGGCTCCGTCTTTGCCGTGGCACATTGCGCAATCCCATCCGTACATCTTTTTCGCCTGGGCCAAACCAGCCGCCGTGGGGTGTACTGGATTGGTCTTCGTTGCGAGATCGGCGGGCACGCTGAACGCCGCATCCTTGGCCGGAGGCGCGGTCTGCCAAAGCAGCGGAGCGGCGGCCAGCAATACGGCTCCGCCAAATAGTCCGATTTCTCGAATCATGGCAATACTCCTTCGTGGTCAGGAATCCAATGCCGCGCGGATTGTACTCCCGCCGTGTTCCTGAAGAAAAGCGAATTTTCCGGCCGTGCCGTGCGAAGGCTTGTACACCCTCGCCACCACAGCCGATCTGGCGGACAATAGAACCATGCAAGCCTCTGCTTTCACTGACGTTCCGGGTGCCCTCGAAGAGATTCGCGCCGGACGCATGATCGTCGTTGTGGATGATGAGAACCGCGAGAATGAAGGCGACCTCACCCTTGCCGCTGAGTTCGTCACGCCCGAGGCCATCAATTTCATGGCCCGTTACGGGCGCGGACTCGTCTGCCTTGCCCTGACCGAGGAGCGTGCCGACTATCTCCGCCTCGGTCCCATGACACAGCAGAACTCGTCCCGCTTCGGCACCGCATTTACCGAAACCATCGAAGCCCGCGAAGGCGTCACCACCGGAATCTCCGCCGCCGACCGAGCCCGCACAATCCAGATCGCCATTGACGCGCGCTCCACTGCTCACGATCTTGCCCGGCCCGGCCATGTCTTCCCTCTCCGCGCCCGCCGCGGCGGCGTCCTCGTCCGTGCGGGTCAAACTGAGGCTTCCGTCGATCTCGCCCGCATGGCCGGCCTCATCCCGGCCGGAGTCATCTGCGAGATCATGAATGACGACGGAACCATGGCTCGCGTGCCGGACCTCACCAATTTCTGCCGCGAGCACGGCCTAAAGATGCTCACCGTGGCAGAGCTGATCCGCTACCGTCTCCAGAACGAGCGTTATATTTTCCGCGTGGCTGAGAGCCTGCTTCCAACGCCACATGGAGAATTCCGCGCCATCGCCTACGAAAGCGAAGTCAATGGCGGCGAAAGCCACATCGCTCTCGTTATGGGAGATGTAGCATCCGAAAACGAGCCTGTCCTGGTTCGCGTCCACTCCCACTGCCTCGCCGGAGATGTTTTCGGCGCCGCCACGTGCGACTGCCGGCGTCTGGTCCAACAGTCGCTGCACCAAATTGCCGCAGCGGGACGCGGGGCCCTCATCTACCTCCACAACACCAGCCGCGGATTTGATATTAACCGCGGCGTCGAACCGCACCGCATCCTCTTCCATCGCGAATCCGCCATCCTGTCGGAGAGGCGTGAAGCGGGGCCGCGCGAGGAAGATCGTCATCACCAGCGCATCCTTCGCCAGGTCGGACTTGGCGGCCAGATCCTGGCCGATCTGGGGATCCACAAAATCCGGCTCCTCTCCAACACGCCAACCCACGTTCCCGCGCTTCAGGGCTTCAATGTTGAGATTGTCGAACAAGTCCCCATCCTCAACGAATCAGCCGATACGCGGCGCTGAGGTGGAAAACTGGACCGAGGCGAGAAGATTTTTTTTGTTTTCCTTTATTTTGTTCAATTGCTATAATCAACTGGTTGAATCAACTGGTCGATAATCGTGAGAACCATTCAGGCATCTGAAGCGAAAACCCACCTGCCTCAACTACTTGATGATGTGGAACGCGGCGCAACCCTCATTATTACCCGCCATGGCCGCGCCATCGCCAGGCTTGTTCCTGAGCAATCTGAGCGTCAGGCGGAGATTGATGAAGCTATTCGAGCCATCAAAAAAGCACAGCGCCATGCGCCCCGGATCTCGGTCGACGAAATTCTCTCTGCCCGCGATGAGGGACGCCGATAGTGCCATTTGTGCTCGATGCTTCCATCAGCGCCTGTTGGGCCTTCAAGGACGAAGACCATCCGAAAGCGATAAAGGCGTTGGATGAACTGAAGCATACTTCTTGCCTCGTTCCCGCGATCTGGTGGTTTGAAATTAGAAATATTATCGTGATCAATGAACGCCGGAACCGGATCACGACACAGCAAGGGACGGCCTTTTTGCGCCGAGTTTCACAGTTGGGAATCATTGAGGATTCCGAAGTAGATGGCGAGCAGGCTCTTCATCTCGCCCGGCTTCACAGGCTGACCATCTACGATGCTGCTTATCTCGAACTGGCGCAGAGGAAGCACCTTCCCCTTGCGACTCTGGATTCTGAACTGCTGCGAGCCGCTAAAGCGGAATCGGTAGCACTTCTGGAATAGGCTGTATCCGAAATCTACTCGGCCGCTCGCAGAGACGAGGCTTGAGACTCGCCGGGAAACTTCTCGTCCGGATGCGGCGCAATGGCGGCCTTCATAAAGTCCATCCAGATGGGGAGCGCCACCCGCGCGCCGGTTTCCTTGTCGCCGAGAGATTGCCGGCTGTCATAGCCGGTCCACACGCCGCAGGTAACGGATGGCGAAAAGCCGATGAACCAGGCATCGGTAAATCCGCTGGTCGTTCCAGTTTTACCGCCTACCGGATGATCGAGTGAGGCCGCCGCTGCTCCGGTTCCGCTGTGCGTTACGGCCTGGAACAAGGTCATCATTTCGCGGGCGGTTTTTTGGCTGGTAACCTCACTCACCTCGGGAGTGGCCTCGCTGAGCGGAAGGCCATCGGCAGTGGTAACACGGCGGATGAGGCGCGGCGCCACCCGGATTCCGTCATTGGGAAACACGGAATAGGAGGCGACCTGCTGCTCCAGCGAAATCTCCACTGCGCCGAGCGCGATGGGCAGGTACGGAGGAATATTCGAAGTCACGCCGAACCGGTGCGCGGTCTCGATGACCCGCTTGATGCCGACGCGGTTGGCTAGCCGCACGGCCGGAATGTTGCGCGAGTCGGCGAATGCCTTGGTAAGCGTAATGCTGCCGAGATAGTTTCGCTCATAGTCATGCGGAGTCCAGTTGCCAAACGATGCGGGCGTGTCGAGTACAGTCTGACTGGGGGTGGCTCCGGCCTCGATGGCGGCGGTGTAGACGTAGGGCTTGAAGGAGGAGCCCGTTTGCCGCTCCGCCTGGGTTGCGCGATTGAACTGCGACAGGTTGAAGTCTCTGCCGCCAACCATGGCGAGCACGTTCCCGGTGGCATTGTCGATGGCGAGCAACGCTCCCTGGGCTCCGGTGTCTTCCTCCAGAGTCGCGCTCAATATTCCGTTGTCCTGCCCAGTGATGTGGACATAAATTATGTCCCCGACGTGGAGGAACTCGTCGGCAGTCTTGAAGCCGGTCCAGAGCCAGTCATTGGGCGTAAGCAAAAGCTGCTGTTTTCCGACGCGTGCCGTTACCTGGTAGGGCAAAACGCCGGTCACGAGGGCATGTATATAGCTTCCCAGCGTGGGCGGCTGCGACCAGTCGGGATGCTTAAAGTCGTCCAAAGCGATGCCGCCGGCAATCACGTTGAGCAGGCGTGCGTGCCATCCGCGGCTGCGCTCATATGCGGCCAGCCCATCTTCCACGGCTTTGTTCGCGGCCTCCTGCAGATCCATATCCAGCGTTGTATAAACTCTCAGGCCGGCCTCGTGCACGCGGTCAGAACCGTACTCCTGAACCAGCTCGCGGCGTACATCTTCTACAAACCACGGAGCAATGCTGTTAGGCGGCGCTTCAATATGCAGCCCCAGCGGAGCAGAGCGCGCAGCGTCAGCCTGGGCGGCGGTGATGTCTCCGTCCTCGAGCATGGCGTTGATGACGGCGTTGCGGCGGCGGAATGCCCGCTCGGGATGGAGAATCGGAGAGAACTCGTTGGGTCCCTTTGGCAAAGCGGCCAGCATAGCGGCTTCGGGCAGCGTGAGATTGTTGGCGTGTTTGGAGAAGTAATATTCCGCCCCGGCTTCAAAGCCGTAAACGCCGCGGCCTAGATATATCTGATTGCCGTAAAGCGTAAATATCTGCTGCTTGGTAAAGGCGTGCTCGATCTGGACGGAGAGGAAAATTTCCTGGAGCTTGCGGCTGACGGTGCGCTCGTCGGAAAGGAACAGGTTGCGCGCCAGTTGCATGGTGATGGTGGATGCGCCCTGCGCGCGGCCTTTCGAGCGCAGATCGTGATATGCGGCGCCAAGCACGCGGAAAAAGTTGACGCCTCCGTGGCTCTCAAAATTCCTGTCTTCGATGGAGATCACGGCCTGGCGCAGGAGCGGCGAAAAGCCCTCATAGTTGACGTCAATGCGGCGCTGCAGCGCGAAGGAGCCAATCACGCGGCCGTGAATGCCATAGAGTTCCGTAGTGGTGATGGGCCGGTAGCGCTCGAGATCGCGAATCTGCGGAAGATTTACGGAGTAGACCAGCATGAGCCCACAGAGTGAGCCAAACGCAACGGCCAGCAGAGCAAGAATGGCAAGTGCGACGCTGCCCGCGACCTTTCTGCCGCCGGTGCGTGGCCGAAACGAAGTTGCCGGGCGCGTACGGTGAGGGCGAGGCGACTGTTCTTCTGCTTCCGGAGGCGACCAGGGGCCACGCTTGCTCAAAGCCCGCCTCTACGCGTTCTTCTGCTTCAGGACCTCAAGGGCCTTGTTGAGCTGATCGTCAGGGTGAGGAACAGGGTGAGCGTAGTCATCCTCTTCCGCGAGGAATTGATCAATCGTCTTATTGACCACGATGTTTGGAGTCACGGCATTATCTTGAATGATGCTGCCGTCGGGCGATTCGTACTTAGCTACAGTAAGCAGCAGGGCCACGCCGTCCGGAAG
>JBOGMA010000337.1:0-4345 GCA_050746465.1 Acidobacteriaceae bacterium | reverse complement strand
GTGGCGAAGCTGGCGCCGACGGCGGAAAGAGCCATGCGTTCATGGGAGTTGGGGATCGCTTTGGGCTCGATGCGCCACGTGCCATCGGCAAGCTGATCGATGCGCCACAACTGTTCCGGCGCGCCCGTGAAGGCGGGCAGGACGGCCAATTCCGCATCCGTGGTGGCGGTCAGTGTACGATCGGTGCCCGCGATAGTGATTTTGAAATATGGCGAGCCGGGATAGCCGCCGGCGTCCGGGAGCGGCGTGATCTGCCACTTCTGCTGTACCTCACAAAGGTAGTTGGACATGCCGGCGTCTACTTTGCCTGCGGGCCAATTCTTGTCGACCTGTGCGGCATCCTGATCGGGAATCGGAGGGCCACCCCGGGCAAAAAATCCGCCGAAGCCGCCGTGGTGATGCCGCGGAGAATCCGGGCGCGCGCCTGAGCTACGCGCTTGCTTGGCGGCGGCCGGCGGCGGCCGGCGGAATCTCGGCCGTTTTGGCCAACCGCCCACAGGAAGGCCCTCCACAGCCATATCGAGCGAAGTCCCGGTGTGCACGGACTGGATCTCGAAAGTGCCTCCTTTGAAGGCTTCGCCGGCGGCGGGCCAGCCGTTTTTCCAGAGCAGCGGGCGAATATCGAGCACGCTGGCGCCGCCCCTGTCCAGATCGGCCTCAAAATGCATGGAGAACTTCTGCACGCCATCGCCAAAATTCATCAATCCGAAGTGGCCTGGTCCGATGTACCGGCCCTCCGAGCCGATCAACAACGTGCCGCCACCCTCAAGCATCGGCACGCCCTCCGCATCGATAAAAGGACCGGCTACCCGCCGCGATCGCCCGACTCGGATGTTATAGCCGGAGTTCGCCCCCCTGCAGCAACTGCCGTGCGTATCGAACAGGTAATACCAGCCATCGTGATAAATCATGTCAGAGGCCTCGCCATTAATCGCGATGTTGATGGGCTTTTCATTGGGATGCAGGTCCTGGCCGGTTTTGGGATTCAACTCGACCAGGCGGATGTAGCCGAAGTAGGAACCATAGGTAAGCCAAAACCGGCCTGTGGTGGGATCGAAGAAGGCGCCCGGGTCGATGGCATTACAGTCTTCGATGCCGTTTGAGCTTGCGACTCTGCCGCCTTGATGCCACTTGTAATCGGGAGAATTCGGATCGAGGGACTTCGTCCAGATCATGTCGATCTCGGCCTTGTCCGGCAGCGCCCTTCCTCCCCTGCCGCGAGCAACATACATGTAATACCGGCCGTCGAGGTGAATCACGTCCGGGGCGGCTCCGACCAGAGGCGGCGTTACGCCGCGGCGCCATGTCCAGCCGTCGTCGGAAACCAGTGCACGGCCGCCGGTTCCGTAGACGTAGTACTTACCGTGGTCCTTGATGACTGTGGATGGATCGTGGATCCCAATGTCGCCGGTGACCGCGAAAGTTGTGGAGGTGAGAATCAAAAAGACTGCGAGGAGACCGTATCTCATGGAATTAGTCCTGTCTGCTCCGAGGTGAAGGTTCCCAGCGGAAATCCGGCGGAGTTATAGAGGAAATGTGTCACCATGTTATTCCAGCCGTAGCGGACATAGTGTGGATTTGGAACACTGCCGGCCGAAACCACTACCGTGGACTGGCCATCGATTTTCTCGATCTTCGCATCCGCGGGAACAAATGCGCCATCTTCGCTCGCCACCTCGAAGCCGCCCACGGGCTTGCCCCGTGCGTTCAGCCCCTGGGCGTGCGTAAACCACACCCGAATCGCGTTGCCCTCAACCGTCGCTTCGCGGAACTCGGGCGATGCGTATGCACCCTTCTGGCCATACACCTTCGCCAGAGCAATTGCAGCCAGCCGCGCGCCGACGGTCTGCTTGTCCGGCGGATGAACGTTGTCGGCTTCGCCTACGTCCAGCGTGACCGCCATTCCCGTGTTGCGAACCGACAGCGTCTGCCGTTGCGCATCGCGAACCTCACCCCAAAATTGATCGGTTCCTTTGTAACTGGAAATCTGCGCGTAAAGGAACGGAAAATCGCCCTCGTTCCAGTGGCGGCGCCAGTCGTTGATCAAGAGGGGAAATATCCGCGAATAATTCTTTGCCCGCTGCGGGAGGCTGTCCGATGCTCCCTGATACCAGATGACGCCTTTAATGGTGTAACCGGTGAGCGGCACGATCATGCCGTTGAAGAGCACGGAAGGAAAATGCGGAATCCAGGCCTGCACGGGAATGTGAGGCCGCTTCAGCGGGGGGTTGCCTTCGCTTTGCAGGACGGCATTCTGTGCCGCAAAATTCGCGTGAACCTCACGGCCGAATGCATGCAGCATCGCGACATCTGCGCCGTCGCGTATCGCGGGACTGTACTCGTCTCTGCCGAGTGCGTCCCAGCTCACCCACGACTGCGCCGGTGTCCCGCCCCAATCCGATTCGATCAGCCCGATCGGCACTTTCTCATGCGCGGAGATTTCACGGGCGAAGAAGTACGCCACCGCGGATAATGTGGCCGCTGTTTTCGGCGTGCAGCCAGTCCACTCGCCATGAATATCGTCAAGCGGCAACTCTGACTGGGCATGCGCCACATGCAGCAGCCGGATGCGCGGATGGTTGGCCGCCGCGATTTCCTGTGCACTGTTTTTCATCGGAGCGTGGTAGAAGCCTCGAAGAGGGAATTCCATATTCGATTGCCCCGATGCGACCCACACGTCTCCGACCAGAATGTCGCTGCGCTCGATAGGGCTTTTGGTCTCGCTCCCGGTCACCGTCAATTTGTACGGCCCGCCTGCTTTTTCGGGCATGAGCCATACTTGCCATCGCCCATACTCGTCGGCGGTAGCTTTTCGAGTCTGATCGTGAAAGTGAACCGTTACTTTCTCCTCCGGCGCGGACCAACCCCAAACGTGAACCGGTTGCCCACGCTGCAGCACCGCGTGGTCTGAGAATACGCTGGGGAGACGAACTTCGGCGCGAGCCGCCGGTAAAGCCAAAAGCGCGAATATTAGTCCGGCGATTCCTGGCGCAAACTTACTCACTTCCTGCTCCATTCGTTGCTTTTGTCAGATCCACGTTGCGATTCTCAAAATTGGCCTCCGCAAAAGGACCAGGCAGGCGGGAGGTGCCCGTCGGTTTGCCAAAATAGTCGGTGGTCAGATGGTCGAACACCGGAACTTTGACGACGCTGGACGGGTATTTCAAAGTGAGCTTGAGCGTATCGGGATTAAAAGATACATCGATATCGGCCAATTTTCCGTTTTTGTCCCAACCATGCTCCTGCTGCCAGGTTTTGAGATTAAGCCACTGCTGAGGAACGCTATTAAGTTCGAACTGCGTCGGACCCAGAAGCTTTAAATATCCTCCCCAACGCGGCATTTCACTGAACACATTTCCGTCGGAGCTGTTGGTTGGGGTCGTAAACTCGATCGCGGATCGCCGCATTTGATGGAAGACGTTGTTGTAAATGCGATTATTTACGCCATCAACCGTGGAGCCGCCTACAAGTCGCGGAGCCGCCAGGCCGGTCGTCATCGTGACCCCAATGCGGCAATCCATAAAGAGGTTATTGGCCACAATCAGGTTGTTGGTATCGCGAATCAGCACGCCCCCGGTCAGATTGTAAAAGATGTTGTTGTCGACCTCATTGGTGCCGGAAGAAGCTTCGATGTGAACAGCCTGCGGATTAATTTCACCTGGAATATCGGCAAAGATATTGCGCGTGATCCGGTCGTTCGAGTTGAAGGTGTCGAGCCATATGCCGTTGGCGTGACGAATATGCCGCACGACATTTTCACGGAAGAGCAGGCCGTCCGCGACGTGCAGTTTCATCGCCGCCGATTCCGACATTCCTGCTGCGTGCTGCCAGCCGATCCACTCAAAGAGGTTCTTCTCTATAAGCACGTCGTGTATGCCGCCCGGGGTTCCCGCGCCGCTGAGGCCCTCAATCCCGCAATAGCGAAAGACGTTCCCGCGAACAACGTCGTAGCCAACCTGCTGCGGAGGAGGACTTGCATCCCAAGCTTCGTCGCCGATGTCAAGACCAATCGAGTTGGCCCATTCGAAGCTGTCGTCTTCAAAAATCCAGTGGTTGCCCCGATTGGTGGAAACCATGCCGATCTGAGGCATCGGAAATCCGTTCCCAACCATTTCAAAGTGGATGCCTTTGATGCGGATATAGGCCAAGTAACGCCGCGACGGACGAAAAACAGTCTCTTTGGTCGTGATTTCCATGAGATGATCGTTCGGGTTCCCATCGTGGTTCAGGCGGATGTACAGAGTTAGCCCATCGTTAGCGATGAACACCCGGCCGGCCGAGCCGCCGAATTCCTCGAACAGATGATTCTGGGGCTGTTCGACGATCGTTGCATTCACCTTGCGGG
>JBOGMA010000336.1:0-7788 GCA_050746465.1 Acidobacteriaceae bacterium | reverse complement strand
GCCCTGCGCAGCAAGCAGCCTACAGAAAGCCTTTGCAATCCTTTACGTTGGACGAACCTTCTTAGAAGTCATCTCGCAAACTCACGCCAAACGTGAAACCATTTGAGCCGGCCGCCCGTGCAATCTCCTCGCATGACTACTATCATGCGGTGGACCGTCGCAAGATTGCATCTATATGTCCATGTCGCTGAACGTTTTCACCAAAAGAGTTGACTCCGGCCGCAGCCGCCATTATCGTCGCAAGAACGATGTAAAAATCCAACCTGTCGAGGTCCTTCCGGTCAACGAGGGTGTGCTAACTGGCGATTGTCAGCCCCGTGGGAAACCATCCCGAATAGGCCTTCCAGGCCGCCAAGGGCAAGTGCGGACTGGATCACTATGGAAGCTCGCCACTGGCAGGGTTGGAACCGGCACATCACGCTCGCCATGCTGGCCCATGCTGTACTCGCCGTGCCGCGTGCACGGAGAGAAAACACTCCCGGCGACCAGGTTCCGCTCAGAGTACCTGAACTGGGCCGCCTGCTCGCTCACCTGCTGTGGCGTGGATGGCACGCATTGTATATCTCCTGCTCTGGTCCGAATGGCGACGACAGCACCAGCTTGATGCCCTGGCGCTTCCACTACCGAAAACGTGGATCACCTCTCGCCGCCAACTGCAGTACTTGGAGCCTGCGGAAATGAACGGCTCACCTTCGCTCTCAACAGCTACCTTAACTACTAAACGGAACAGCAATATCTATCATATGGATGTGGAATGGGTTATATTCTGGTTTTCCTGAGCCTGTTGAGTTATGGCGCTCTTGGAATCTGTCATAAGTTAGGCGAGCGAACGCATTGCCGGCCCAAGCTGTTGGCCATGATGCTGTTCATCTTTGCCGCAGCGGGTATGAACGGCGTTGTGTTTCTAAGCGACGCCAGGTATATGGTCCCCCGTAATGTGGCCGTCCTCGCTGTCATTTGTGGCGTTGTGGGCCTAGCCGCTATCTGGGCCTTCCAAATTGGCATAGAGTACGGCAAGATTGCTACCAGTTGGCTCATCATCAATCTTTCTTCCGTAATCCCCACGGTCGGCTCGATCGTGCTATACCGCGAGCCGATCAATCCACGGAAGATCTTGAGTATCCTGCTGATCTTCGGCGCGATCGTTCTAGTTTGGAAAGACGGGCTGGAGGACATGCGCAGGGCAGAAAACGAACTCAAAGAGCATCCCGCTGTGGGCGCTCCCCGTTACAGAAGGTAAGGATTGGGGGTAAGTGATGTGGATTCTATTCATGTTGATAGCTTTTTTCTGTAATGGGCTGGGCGTATTTGGCTTGCGCATCCTGGCCGGCATGGGCCTCGGGTCGAGCGAGGTCAATCAATATCTGCTCTATTTCTATCTCGGAGGCGCTCTCTCCATCGCTATTCCGCTCTGTGCGCTCCGCATTTGGCCAAGTAAAAAGGAGATACTGATCGGTTTGATGATGGCGGCTGCCAGCATCACGGGAACCGCAACGCTGGCTTTGAGTTTAGCGAAATACCACGTGCCCGGCAACGTAGCCTATCCGATTTCCAACGGAGGTAGCCTTTTCGTTGTCGTTCTGGCAGGAGTTTTCCTGTTTCGCGAACGAATCGGGAAATATGGAGTGTGCGGCTGCATTCTCGGCATTCTTGCCATCGTGATGCTCAGCATCCCATGACAGCCTTGACGCGCCAACATCTGCCCGTCGAGACCGCTGCGAGTGTTGCTTGTGCAGCTACCGAAGGAACTCAGGCAGTTGCAGAGCCAAATTGAAAAAGTGGACGAGGTGATCATGAAGGTCGCTGGCGAACACACCGCCGCAGCTATCGTCGCGGCCGTGATTGCTTCTGCATCGATGTAGTCGTTCTTGTTCTTCTTCACATACAGTTTGACATACTCGGCCGGTATCAGGTGCACGTCATGACCCTGTTCACGGAGCGCACGACCCAGAAAGTGGGCGCCTTCGCAGGTCCATTCCGAATTCGTCTTGCCTTCAGATTCGATGTAGAGTGCAGCAACTGGTTGCGCGAAACTTTCTTCCGAACAACGATCTCCACTTCCGCGTCAGAACCAACAACGTGGGAGACTGTCTTTCCAAGGTCGATGCCAATTGTGTTTATTCCCATGACTACCTCCTGCGTATACCTCTTATAACCCCGACGGGATTAGACGCAGCGGACCCTTCCATTAGATCTCTTGGTTTTCGATTGAATTGGCTCTGACCCCATGGGGTCAGAGCCAAACAGGCCATGCGATGGCGACCACTACAGCGCTTGGGTGATATCTTCCACCCGCCGCACGCTCACCCCGGCAAGATACATCTCGATCAGCGCCTCTTCCACCGACAGCTCCCGCCGCCGGTAGCGCTCAATGATCGCGTCTCGAACGGCAGGTTGCGCGAGTTCGGCAGTCAGGTGGTCATGACGGTCCTCATCTCCCGGCCGATGGCCACGATGAACCCGGCAACCTCTCTTGTGACCGCGGCGCTGGAGATGATGAGCAAGTCACGACACTGCGATATGCCTTTTGGAGATCAAACAACTACTTACGCCTTATCACTGGAACACTTCACTAGAAATAGAACTTGAGTGAGCCCTGTAGTTCACGCGAGTTAGTTGAAACCGCCGTAGAAGTGATGACGCCTACCTGGCCCGACTGAATGTCCCCATCTGGCTGCCCAAACCACGGATGATTGAATACATTGAACGCGTCGACACGCAGTTCAAGATATCTCTGCTCCGTGAAGTGGATATCTTTCATCGCAGACGCATCCCAGATATCCTGTCCAGGCCCATACAATATATTCCGCCTTGCCGTGCCGAGCACTCCTGAATTAGTTGGATTCACGACAAACGCGGTCGGGTCGAACCACTTACGTATGGACGGAGTCGAGAGTTTGCCCGACCCGATTCTGTTTGGAAGGGTGCCATACGACCCGCCGCTACCGAACGGATCGGTCTCTTCAGTTACGCTGAAGGGTTGGCCGCTCGAAGAAGTGCCGATCGCCGAGACGCGCCATCCACCTAAAACGGAATCCAAGCCTCGCGATATGTTGGAGCCAAACCTCATTCCGCGCCCGAACGGCAAGTCATAGATGACATCGTTGGTCATCCGGAATTTAACATCCAAGGCGCCCAAAGATCGATTTAAGCTTAGGTTCGTTGGGCTTGCCACGGGGACGCCGCTGATCGTACCATCATCGCGGTTGCCGTCGTCGATCAGCTTCGACCAGGTGAAGTTAGACGTGAACTGCAGCCCACGAGAGAATCTCTTGTTTAGCGTGACTTGTAACGCGTTGTAGATAGACGATGCGATGTCCGTGTAGTTAGTGGAACCCGCGTTAAAAGCAACATTGGTCCATTGCGGCCCCATATTGACTCCACCTACCCAGCGATTGTCGTTGATGGGCATTGGAATATCGATATGCGTTCCCCTGTTGCCGACATAGACAACCTGAAACGACAGATCCCGGGCAATTTCGCGCTCGACAGCCACGTTCCACTGTTGATTGGTAGGGGGAATGATCTGCAGATCTTGTTGACTGATGAGCGGTAAACCACTCCCGCCAATAGGGACGTTGAAGAACTGTGCAAAGGTATTTGAAGGCGAGACGGTGGTCGTACCGCTCGGGATACTCTTGGATTCATCCCAAATGAATGGAATATTGATAAGGCCCTGGCTCACGCTGGAGTTACCGGATTGCAAAGAATAAAAAATACCGTAGGCCGCTCGGATCACGGTCTTCGCATTGCCAAATGGAGTGTATGCAAAACCGAGACGAGGCGCGAACGTCTTCCTACTAAAGCTTTGGAGGTTATTGGGAAGACCGACGCTGGCTGGAGAAACGATCATCGTTGGTGCTCCGAGTTGCGATGGCGTTGTGGAAAAGACGTTGTAGGCTGTCGCAGCAATACCTTGCGTTACCAGATTGGGTTGATTGTTTTTGTAATTCGAAACAATCCATTGGTCAGTATCCATATCGAACTGACTATTCTGTGCGCCATCCTGTACAGGTGCCGCATCGAGATCATATCTAAGCCCAATATTCAAGGTCAGATTGTTTCTGACTCGCCAATTGTCCTGGATAAATAGTGGGAAGCTGAACTGTGTCTCCCCAAAGAGGTCTCGAGGGAAATCCCGGTTCGCGGAGCTAGGGAGGCCCTGTAGGAAGTTTACGAATCCATTTCCGCTATAAACGCTGGAAAAGAAACCGAAATTCCCGCGAGAGAACGCGGAGTTTGTCGAGGCCAAGTGATAGTGCCTCATGTCAAAGCCAATCGTCAACGAATGCTTGCCCGGATTCCAGAGAAACATGTCGCTAACTTCGTACATATGGGTAGGATTAATGAGAGGCGCAAAGAGATTGCCGTTGAGGATAGAGTAATTTGAGACGCTGATAGTCGGGAAGCCGGGGTACCGCGCCGATTCCTGAGTGTAGCCGAGGATTCCCGCCATGGTGGTGTAATTCGTCCCTAGACCTTGCGGAGAATTTGCGGAATAGAATCCCCCGTAGCCAAAGTGAAATTCATTAAGTAGCGCCGGAGAGAAAGTGTGGGTGTAACCTACGGCATAGTTTCTGGTGTTTTGTACTTCACTAGTGCCGCCGGCGTTGGGCTGCGAGCCGGGAGTGAATGCAGTCAGATCTTGGACTGAGATGCGCCCGAACAAGGTGTCGTTCTTACCTAAAGCGTAGTCCACTCGGCCATTTCCCTGGTCCACATTCAAGGTTATAGCCGGGGAATAGACGTAGTGTAGATTATCCGGTTGATTGGGAAGAGGGACATAATAGTGGTTGGTGAGGGTGCAGGTAGAACAATTTGGCCCGAGGAGATATTGGGCCACCGGATCCAGTTCGCTTGTGGGGACTGTTTGGTTGACAAATGGAAGGCCAGTGTAGGGATCGTTCCCAACTGCTGCGCCCTCCACTCCGGCAAAGTCCCCACTACGCTCTGCAAGGCTCGGAACTGCTCTATTGCTCGTCGTAGGAGAGGACTGGCGCGTTCCTTGGTAGCTGAGAAAATAGAAGAGGCGGTTCTTTAAGATTGGGCCGCCAATGGAACCCCCGAACTGGTTCTGGTGCAGCGAAGCCAACGGGGTACCGGGAGCTGCAAAGTAGTTCTTGGCGTCCGTTTGAAATCCGGGTGTATTAAGTCGAATGAACTCAAAGACGCTCCCATGAATGTGATTGGTGCCGCTGCGACTGCTCATTAAGATCACGGCAGAACCACGCCCGTATTGCGCAGGGGCGTTATTGGAAATCACCCTGAATTCCTGAACAAAGTCAGGTGCGGGCTCGTACTGCAAGCCGTTATACAATTGCTCTGAATCTACGATTCCATCAAACAGAAATTCGGTATGCGAGGCAGCCCCTCCACCAACGCTGGCCTCTGGGAGCCCAGGGGAAATGTTGCCTGAGCTCGCAGGGGGTCCACCGTTGCTAGAGGTTCTCGACCCCACAAGGGGACTCGAAATGGCCCCAGGAGTTAACCCGATCAACTGCGCGACGTGTAGGCTATTCAAAGGAAGGCCGGAAACCTGCTGAACCGCGACGACCTGGCTTAGAGACGCCGTATCTGTTTGGACTAAGGGTGCCGTGCCCGTAACGGTCACGGTTTCGGTCGCGCCTCCGGGAGTGAGGGAAAGGTCGATCCGAGCTTGCTGCCCCACCTGCAGGTTAAACGATGGAATGTCAGTCGTCTTGAAGCCGTGTTGTGTGGCGGACAGAGTATAGTGGCCGATCGGTAGAGAAGGAATTGTATACAGCCCGTCAGAACCGGTCTTGACCGTGCGGGTCAATCCGGTGTCGACATTGTGGGCCACGATGGTCGCGCCAACCACCACGGCGCCGCTTGGATCGTGTACCGTCCCCTCAACCGACGCTGTGCTTTGCGCATGCAGATTGGCGGAGAGCAAACATAGAGTTACAAGCACGGCACACGCACCTACGAGACCGAAGGTACGAACTTTCCGTAAGGTACCTGCTTCAATCTCGACTGGCTTCGACCTGAAAGAGTTCCTCATCTGACGCTCCTTGTATACCGCAGCGGTTGCATTCCGAACGACCGGCAGTTTTTAGCAATCAACATTACCAAGCAGATTCCGAACTATCCAGAACAACTGTCAACCCCCCCGGGCAAAAAACGTCCAGCCCATCGAACAGAAGCCATCTACGAGGAAAATCCTGACCATTCCGGAAGCGATGACGTCGCGCGGAATGATCGCCACCATGACTATCGAGGAGTCGCTTCATGGATCGGGCGCCTCCCAAACCAGGCCCATAATGTCATGTGGGTCTGTTGACAGGCTAGGGTTAGCATGGGCGGCCAGAGGCGATAGAGATTGAAGGCAAGGCCGAGCAGCGGGCTTGGCGCGATTGAGTGAAGATGGTTCTGTCCGGGGCGTGGCAGGAGAGTTTACGTTTGATAGCGGAGAAGACGCTCAGCGGGCGTCTTGTGTATTGTTCCCGCGGGAAGATCTCCCGCATCTGGCCGCGCACGCCGGTGGGTGGCGGCTGGTGAAGCGCTTGGCGAGGACGTTGCTGTTGGTCTGGAGTTGTTGGCGGCAGAAGGTATCGCAAAGCAACTTTTTTTGAGCCGGAATTCGTCTGACGCACAATTTGAGCGGGCACTCCATTGGATGGCGCAGGGACAAAATCAGTAAACCCGTTGGCGGCAAACATTTCAGGCTCGCACAAGCTTGCCGATGGTGAGATCCGGCAGCTTCCGTGCGATCAGAGAAAAACGATACAGGCCGGAGTCCCCAAGGCAATGTATTGGCCCGTAAACGCCGGCATGCCGGTTTCCCGATTGATGCGATAGCAGGTAATCGAATCGGCGCGCTGGTTCGCGGAATAGATGAAATTCCCGCCGGGCTCGATGGCGACGTGACGGGGATAATCGCCCAGGGTGGATACCTCGCCAATATGCTTTAATCTGCCATCGCCGGCAATCGAAAAAACGGCCAGGGTATCGTGAAGCCGGTTCCCACCATAGAGAAACCGCCCATCCTTGGCGATAACAATCTCGGAGGTGAAGTTGGTCCCCGCAAAGCCATCCGGCAAGGTCGAGATTCTCTGCTGTTCCTGGAGCGCCCCAGTTTCGGAATCGTAGTGGAAGTATTGGATGGTGGATCCTTCCTCCTGGATCGAATAGAGCCAGCGTCGATTGGGGTGGAAGGTTAGGTGGCGAGGTCCATCGCCAGTTGGCACTGAGATGAACGGGATGTTAGCTGGTGTCAGTTTCCCTCGTACGGAATCGAATTTGTAGACATAAATCCGGTCCTGCCCGAGATCGGTTTGCAGCACGAAGCGGTCGTCCGGCGACGGGATGACGCAATGAGCATGCGGCGCATCATGCCCGCTGTGGGCATAGCTTCCCCGGGGCGCGCTTGTCGGCGTGTTACCGCCCACCGAACCGGTATCCTGACGAGTGTCGGTTGGAGTTCCCAGAGAGCCGTCCTCGCGGATGGGAAGCACGGCGATGCTACCGGAGCCATAGTTAGCTATAAAGGCGTACTTGCCGGCATGATCGACGCACATATACGCCGGGCCCCGACCTTGGGAACTGACTTCGTTCAGCACCTGCAGGCCGCCATTCGACCGGTCGATTGCGAACGCACTAACCGCGCCGCTCTCGCCTTCGAAGTTCGATAGCTCATTGACGGTATAGAGAAATTTACCTGACGGGTGGAGAGCCAGCCAGGACGGGTTGGGACTTTCGGCGGCAAGCTTCGAATCGAGCAGCGCGCCCGTTTCTGGATCCAGTTCAAAGACATAAATTCCCTTGCCG
>JBOGMA010000335.1:0-2534 GCA_050746465.1 Acidobacteriaceae bacterium | reverse complement strand
GTACATGCCGCTGCGGCCTGACATGGCGAGAGCCATCAAGCACGAAGGAAAAACCGAGGGCCGGGTGGGCGACACAAATTCCTGGCCTATCGCGGAGCTGCAGCCCGGCGATGTGTATGTCGCCGATGGATTTGGGAAAGTGATTTCGGGCACGCTGATCGGCTCGAATCTCGGCAATGCGATCGCCGCGCGCTCACATACAGGATTCGTTTTCTATGCCGGCATACGCGACCAGGAGGAGGATCGCGAGATTCCAAATTTCAACGGCCTGTATCGCGGATACGACCCCTCGGATTGGGCGCAGATGGAGTTGACGGCGATCAACGCGCCGGTGCGGATTGGGCGTGCCGTAGTATTGCCGGGAGACCTGGTTCTGGTGAAGCCGAAGGAAGGAGTGATCTTCATTCCGGCGATTCTTGCCGAGGCGGCCATCAGCTCGGCGGAGTTCACCGCGCTCAAGGACGAGTTCAATTTCCAACTGAACCAAAAAGGGAAGAACGGAGCGCAGTTTGAAGGCGGCTGGAACCAGCGCAAATACGAGGCCTTTGCAAAGTGGATCGACGCCCATCCCGATAAATTGAAGATGCCGCGCAGTGAGTTCGATGCGATGCTCGCGAAGGAAGAGAATCGAGCGGCCACAGAAAAGTAACAGAGCAGGAGGTGATTGCCCGTGTTTGCCCGCAGGCTCGTTTTTACAGTCATTGCCGCAATGTGCGTACCGCTATTTCATGCGCAGGAGCGCCGCATCGATCCGACCTGGCTGCACCGCAACACCTTTACTGCCCCGGAAAAGCCCTCGGACATTACCACGCCGACATGCCACTATAAACCGCTGTTTGGGCAAGGCGATGCAGACACATCGATCGTGGTGGGCGTGGCTCGGTATGGCGAGGCCATTGTCGATCCCCATGGAAGTTGCGCCGCCGTGCAATATCCCGGAGAAGACCAGGTCTATGTTGTGCTCAGCGGCAGTGGTTCCGCAGATTATGCAAATCAGCAGGTGCCCTTGAAGACAGAGGATTATCTCTACATCCCGTCAACCGTGCGGCATGCGCTGAAGAACGGATCGGCTAAGCCCCTGGTGGTCGTGATCATGGGCTTCCGCACCAGGGGATTTGAGACGGTCGCGGCGCCAAAGACCCCACAGAAAGCCAATATCGAGGATGTTCCTTTTGAGTTTGTGAGCGGCCATCCGGAGTCAGCGCGTTATCGCCTTCTGATGGGAGATGTGAACAGCAAGCGGGACCGCATCGCAGCAGGGCGCGTCCTCACCAGCTTGTTTTTAATGGAGATCGCGCCGAACGGCACGAATTTTCCCCATCATCATGAGAGGGAGGAAGAAATTTACCTGATTCTGAGCGGCCACGGCACCATTGTGGCCGGCGGAGGCATGGATGGGGTCGCCGGACGGCACCCCGCCAAGGCAGGAGATGCGTATTTCTTCCGGCTGAACGCAACTGTTGGCTATTACAGCGCACCTGGTGTTTCATCGCGCCTGCTCTGCGTGCGGTCGTGGTATCCAGGGATGGTGAAAAAGGGAATGCAGCACTGATTGGGAGTCTCAGTCGTCAGGCCGTCGCCGCTTTCGACAGCACCGCTCTGAGCTTTTCCGCGACGATCCTGTCTTCACCGTCCTGGAGCATCCACACGCCGACGACGACCGTGTTCTCATCGGTCGGCAATCCGGCGCTGGCATGGTGGCTCCCCGTTGCGGGGTTGAGTTCGATGCTGGGCGTGCCATCGCGCAGCACGTTGGCAACTTCCCGCGGTGCAATCTTCACGCGCTGCTGATCGTAGTGAATCAGCAGATGTGGAACGTGGTTCGCCACCGGTGGAACATAAATTTTGCAATCGACGCTGGGGATTCCTTTCATTGCCTTAGCGATGACGTCCGCTCTCCTGCGGAACTTGCGTTCCATCCCCTCATCGCTCTGTGCCAGGAACCAGTCGATCGCCGCCACCATCCCGACAATCTGCTCTTTGGCCACTTTCATTCCGCGCCCCACCCGCGCGGAGTGGGGATTGTTGTTTTCGGCCGCCGCGGCAATCAGGTCCTTTCGCCCCAGCAGCAGACCCGCATTCTGCGGCCCGCGCATTCCTTTGCCGCCGGAAAAGCAAACGAGGTCGAAACCCATCTTCGTATAGTTCCACAGGTTCGAAATCGGCGGTACGTCCGCGGCCGCATCGTTCATGCACGGAACTCCGTGCTCGTGCGCGACGCGAATCCAATCCTCCCGGCTGATTTCGCCCTCCTCCGCCGCATTGAAGAAGTGGGCCATTACGGTAGTCGGCGTGAAGGCGGCCTGGTACTCGCTCACTGTCTTCACTTCCACAAACCGAATGCCGCAATTCAACAGTGCGTGGTCGTACTCATAGCGATGGGCGTGCTGCACAATCACTTCGTTCTTCAGAGATCCTACGCCGGTGGGAATCTGATCCATGATCGCGTCGCCGATGCTCGCCTGGTTCGCGACGGTCATGCACGCCGCGGTGCCCAGCGTGAGAGCAGAAGCCGCGCCCGCGCTCACCAATGC
>JBOGMA010000334.1:0-3894 GCA_050746465.1 Acidobacteriaceae bacterium | reverse complement strand
CCTGGATCAATGGACGTCACGCGCACCCTCGTCCCGAGCAGGTCCTGTCGCAGTCCGTCATTGATGGACCGCTCCGCCGCCTTCGTTCCGCAGTACACCGCGCCGTTGGGGTATGTCATCTCTCCCGCCGTCGATCCCAGGTTGATGACATGCCCGCGCCCGTGCTCCACCATACCCGGAACCACGGCGCGCGTGACGTACAGCAGCCCCTTCACATTGGTGTCGATCATCTCTTCCCAATCCTGAACGCTGCCTTCGTACAATTTGTCCAGCCCGCGACTCAGCCCGGCATTGTTCACCAGCACGTCAATCCCGCGCCACTCCGGCGGGAGATTCTCCACCGCGCTCTCCACCGCCGCTCGCTCCCGTACGTCCAGTCCCAGCGTGTGGACCTCCGCCGCGCCAGCCTCCATCAGCCTGCTCCGCATAGCCTCCAGCCGTTCCAGCCGCCGCGCTGCCAGCAACAGCCGAGCACCTTCCCGCGCAAAGGCCAGCGCGCACGCCTCGCCAATGCCGGCGCTCGCTCCCGTGACAAACACAACCGAACCCTTCAGATCCATTTTCATGTCATTCATCCTAAAGTCACTTTGCCGCCCACGTCATATTGCGGGTCAGATGGTAGTAAGCTCCAGCCCAGTCCTCCCCCTTCATGCCCAAGTCCACCGCCTGGTCCAGCCGCGCCTTGAATATGTCCGCCAGCGGAGTCTTGACCTTTGCCTCCCGGGCAGCTTCTTGGAACAACCGCGTGTCCTTCTCGCCCAGAGAAATCGTCCCACCCGGAGGATTCGGCGGATTGAGCATCACCCGCGAATAAGCCGCATAAAACGGCGACTGGAAGGCCGCTTCGTTGATCGTTTCCAGAAACACCTTCGGCTCCAGACCCAGAGCCTCGGCAAGAACCGCGCTCTCCGACAACGACGCGATCATCGCCATCATCAGAAAGTTCCCGGCCAGCTTCAGTCCATGCGCTGCCGAGGGCTTCTCGGAAACCACCGTAACCTTGCGCGTAAAGCTCTCCAGGAGCGGGCGAATCTTCTCCACCGCGCTCGGCTCACCGCCAACAGCGATGGCTAATCTTCCCTCTTCGGCAACGTTGGGGCGTCCGAAAACCGGAGCCCCGACAAAGGTCAGCCTTTCCGTGCGATGCGCTATCGTCAATCGCTCCGAGCAGGCCACGCTAATGGTGCTGAGGTTCACGTGAATCGCGCCCGGCGTCATCGCCTTCAACGCGCCGCCGCGGTACAGCACATCTTCCAGGGCATGATCGTCGAAGACCACACTGAACACGACCTCTGCGCCGCTCACCGCGTCGGCGGGTGTGTCCACAACTTTCGCTCCGCGCGCTTTCAGCGGCTCCGCCTTCTCACGTGTCCGGTTCCAGACCGTCAGTGCGTGACCAGCATTCAGCAGGTGTCCCGCGATCGGCGCTCCCATCTTCCCTAGTCCAAGAAAAGCAATTCGCATCGTAACCCCTTCTGTTTCTTAGGATGGCCCAAAACCTGCCCGCAGCGCAAAACCAGCCGGCCCACAATGACTTAAAAATCCTTTATTCCCGCCCGCCAGTTGATACAGTATTCAGGAATGGACGAGAACGCTCCAGAAACGCCGGGACAAAACTCTGAACAGGATTTGGCCTCCCAGGTCGCGAGGCTCACGCAGCGCGTCTATCGCCTGGAATCGGCACTGCGCGCCCGCGGCGTCACGCTTGAGGAACGCTCGTTTCCCGCGCGAGAACTCGCGCCTGGCATAACCCATCCTGAGGCAGCGCCTCCCCCGCGTCCGCAAGCGCCGCGTCCCGCTGCGTCAGCTGCTCCACCCGCTCCGCCGCAATTTCTGGAACAGCAATCGAATACACCTGACCGATCACTCGAAAGCCGAATCGGCTCGCAGTGGTTCAACCGCATCGGAATCCTCGCCGTGCTGATCGGAATGGCGTGGTTCCTCAAGCTCGCCATCGACAATCACTGGATCGGCCCCGCTGGCCGGGTACTGATCGGCATTGTGGCCGGCGCTGGCCTCATCGCCTGGTCCGAACGCTTCCGCTCCCGCGGATACGCCGCTTTTTCATACTCCCTCAAAGCCGTGGGAAGCGGCATTCTCTATCTTTCGCTCTGGGCGGCGTATTCGCTTTTCCACCTCATTCCCGCGCCCGTCGCTTTTGCCGCAATGCTCGCTGTCACCGCATTCAACGGCTTCATCGCCTGGGTGCAGGACTCGGAACTTCTTGCGCTTTACGCCATCGTGGGCGGCTACAGCACTCCGCTGCTGCTCTCCAACGGTCAGAACCACGAACTCGCGCTCTTCTCGTATCTGCTACTGCTCAACCTCGCCACGCTCACTCTGATTGCGCTGCGCCCCTGGTCCAGACTGCTGCTCGGCTCCTTCGCCGGTACGGTTTTCTTCTTCGTGGCCTGGTCGTTGCGGTTTTATTCCAGCTCCGAGTTCGCACTTACCACTTTCTTCCTGTCCGTCTTTTTCCTTGTCTTCGCACTCGCGCCGCATCTGGTTCGGCTGAACCAGAAAGCGGAAAGTGGCTCCTTCGCCACCCGAGATGTCATCGCCCTGGTCCTGCTTCCGCTCGCCAATGCCGCGCTCGGGTTCCTCGGCTTCTATTTTCTCGTCGGAAGCGTCGGCTCTACCGCCGCGCAGCCCTGGATCGCCGTCGCCTTTGCTGCGTTCTATCTGTTTTTGCTGCGCGTTCCGCTCTTTCCAGTGGAGCGGCACATTCCCGCCACGCTTCGCTCCCTTGACCTGATCATCGCCGTCGCTTTTCTCACCATCGCCATTCCGCTCAAAACGCAGGGGCGATGGCTCACCATCGGCTGGCTGGTGGAAGGCGCCGCGCTTCTTTGGCTTAGCCGCACCGCTCCTCAGCGAATGCTTCGCACCTTCGCCCTCATCGCCCTGGCTCTTGGATTATGCGCGCTCCTCATCATCAACCCGTCTGCCTCCACGACCATCTTTTTCAATCAGCGCTTCGGGACCTATCTCGCCGGAATCGCCATCTTTGTTTTTGTCGCGGTACTCGCCGCACGCTCGCGTGAAGACGAGAAGCTGGATTTTCCGATTTCCTGGAAAACCATTGCCGCTCTCTCGATCCTGATCGTCAATGCGCTCATCCTCATCTCCATCGGCCTGGAAATTCACAACTACTGGTGGACTCTGCACTATCGCGGTGACTACTCTCTCATCCACGACTACCGCATGTACGCACAGTTCACCTATTCCGCGTTCTTCATGCTCTTCGGAGCCGTGCTGCTCCTCGTCGGATTCCTCAAGCGGTCGGCATTCTTCCGCTGGCAGGCGCTCGTGCTGCTCGCCTTCTCCATTGGCAAGGTCTTCATCATTGACGTAAGCCAGCTCAGCCAGGGCTACCGTATCCTCAGCTTTCTGGGTCTGGGAGCGCTCCTGCTCGCCGTGAGCTTTGCCTACCAGCGCGACTGGCTCGACCTGCGCGGAAGCGAGCGCCAAAGCCAATGATTATTCGCGCAACGGCGCTCCTGCTTTTCGTTGCAGCGGCGACGCCCAACGTGCATTATTTTCGGTATGAACGGCCGGTCCTCAATACTCCGGCACAACATCAACAGGCTTGCCTCACTCTTGATCCCGCGACATTCACTCACTCCGGCCCGCAGCTCTCCAGCCTTCGACTCTATCGCGGAGAATCAGAAACTCCTTACGCCCTGAATTACGCCACGCCCGCCGAATCCTCCCCGGAAGCCCTGACGCCGCTCAATACCGGCGTTCGCGGCGGAGCCACCACTTTTGATGTGGCCATGCGGGAAGGTGTCTACAGCAATCTCAATCTCGACATTGCAGGAAAAAATTTCATCGCCACCGTTCATGTTTCCGGTAGTCAGAACCAAGTGAGCGGACGCGCGACCAGCCTGGGGT